>NZ_JACAPX010000008.1:64214-64431 GCF_013385435.1 Pseudomonas sp. F9001 | reverse complement strand
TCAAAAGCAGATCAAGATCAAAAGCACGCAGCCTCGCTGGCGCTCGACAACTGCTACGGGCGGTGTGGCTCTGCTTTTCTGTAGGAGCTGGCTTGCCGGCGATGCAGACAACTCGGTGCATCAGGTACACCCAGTTGATGCTATCGCAGGCAAGCCAGCTCCCACATTTGACCGTGCCCGATTCTGATCTTGCTGTTGCTGTTGCTTCACCACACTC
>NZ_JACAPX010000008.1:0-64018 GCF_013385435.1 Pseudomonas sp. F9001 | reverse complement strand
GTTACCTAAATAACGGATATACACACAGTCAAAAACAGAGGCACAACCCATGCTCCAGTTGATCCTCGGCGGCGCCCGCTCCGGCAAAAGCCGCCTGGCTGAAAAACTCGCCACCGACAGCGGCCTAAGCGTCACCTACATAGCGACCAGCCAACCCCTGGACGGCGAAATGACCGCACGCGTCGCCCACCACCGCGAACGCCGCCCATCCGAATGGGGCCTGATCGAAGAGCCCATCGAACTGGCCCGTGTCCTCAAGGAAAACGCCACCCCGAACCATTGCCTGCTGATCGACTGCCTGACCTTATGGCTCACCAACCTGCTGATGCTCGAAGACCCCGACCGTCTCAACCACGAGCGCGAGGCCCTGCTACAAACCCTGGCCACCCTCCCGGGAGAAATCATTTTTGTCAGCAACGAGACCGGAATGGGTGTCGTGCCGCTGGGCGAATTGACTCGCCGCTATGTCGATGAAGCCGGTTGGCTGCATCAAGCCTTGGCCGAACGTTGTCAGCGCGTTGTCCTGACCGTCGCCGGCCTGCCCCTGACTTTGAAAGGTACTGCGTTATGACCGACACCTGGTGGCTCAACCCCTGCAAGGCGATCGACCCCCAAGCCCACGAACAAGCCCTGGCCCGTCAGCAGCAGCTGACCAAACCCGCCGGCTCCCTCGGCCGGCTGGAAGCCGTGGCCGTCCAACTGGCCGGCCTCCAGGGCCAGGTCAAACCCAGCGTCGACCACCTGTGGATCGCGATCTTCGCCGGCGACCACGGCGTCGTCGCCGAAGGTGTCTCCGCCTTCCCCCAGGAAGTCACCGGCCAGATGCTTCACAACTTCGTCACCGGTGGCGCCGCCATCAGCGTGCTTGCGCGCCAACTCGACGCCAAGCTGGAAGTGGTCGACCTCGGCACCATCACCCCGACGTTGAACCTACCGGGCGTCCGCCACCTGAATATCGGTCTCGGCACCGCCAACTTCGTCAACGGCCCGGCAATGACCGAAGCCCAGGGCCAACTGGCCCTGCAAGCCGGCCGCGACAGCGTGCACCGCGCTATCACCAGCGGTGCGCAACTGTTTATCGGTGGCGAAATGGGCATTGGCAACACCACCGCCGCCAGTGCCCTGGCCTGCGCGCTGCTGGATTGCCAGGTCAGCGACCTGACCGGCCCCGGTACCGGGCTGAACACCCAGGGCGTGAGCCACAAGGTCGCCGTCATCGAGCGCGCCCTTGCACTGCACGCGGGCGATCGCGACGACGCACTGAAAACCCTGTTCAACCTCGGCGGCTTTGAAATTGCCGCGCTGGTCGGTGCCTATCTGGCCTGCGCTCAAGAAGGGGTCGTGGTGCTGGTGGACGGTTTTATCTGCACCGTCGCCGCCTTGGTCGCCACGCGCCTGAACCCCGGCTGCCGTGAATGGCTGCTGTTCGGCCACCGCGGTGCCGAGCCCGGCCATCGTCACGTGCTGCAAAGCCTCAACGCCGAGCCGTTGCTGGAACTCGGGCTGCGCCTGGGTGAAGGCAGTGGCGCCGCGCTCGCTGTGCCGTTGCTGCGCCTGGCCTGCGCGCTGCACGGGCAGATGGCGACCTTCGCCGAAGCAGCCGTAGCGGATCGCCCGGCATGACTTTGCGCCTGGACCTGCTGCGCCACGGCGAAACCGAACTGGGCGGCGGCTTGCGCGGCAGCCTGGACGATGCGCTCACGGCCAAGGGCTGGGAGCAGATGCGTGGGGCGGTGGTGGAGCAGGGCCCATGGGAGCGTCTGGTCAGTTCGCCGCTGCAACGTTGTGCGCGGTTTGCCGAGGAGTTGGGCACGCGCCTGAACCTGCCGGTCACCCTCGAAAAGGATCTGCAGGAACTGCACTTCGGCGCCTGGGAAGGGCAGAGCGCTGCAGCCTTGATGGAAACCGACGCCGACGCGCTGGGCCTGTTCTGGGCTGATCCCTACAGTTTTACGCCGCCGCAGGGCGAGCCGGTTTCGCAGTTCTCCGCGCGTGTTTTGGGGGCTGTCGGCCGCTTGCATCAAGCCTATGCCGGCCAGCGAGTGCTGCTGATCAGCCATGGTGGAGTCATGCGTTTGCTGCTGGCCCAGGCGCGAGGCCTGCCGCGTGAGCAACTGTTGAATGTCGAAGTCGGCCATGGTGGCCTGTTCAGCCTGCAGGTCGAGGCGGATGGCGTATTAAGGGAAGGACGCTGAGCATGTTGCCGTTCTGGATCGCCTTGCAGTTTCTCAGCAGCCTGCCGATTCGCTTGCCGGGCATGCCGCAACCCCAGGAACTGGGGCGTTCGTTGCTGTTTTATCCGGTGGTGGGGCTGCTGTTCGGGCTACTGCTGTGGGGCTTGAGCGCCGTGTTGATGGGCGCGCCATTGCTGCTGCACGCCGCGCTGCTGTTGACCGCGTGGGTGTTGCTCAGTGGCGGCCTGCACCTGGACGGCCTGGCCGACAGCGCCGACGCCTGGCTCGGTGGCTTCGGTGACCGCGAGCGCACCCTGACCATCATGAAAGACCCGCGCAGCGGCCCGATCGCGGTGGTCACCCTGGGCCTGGTGTTGCTGCTCAAATTCACCGCGCTGGTGGCATTGATCGAGCAGCACAACGGCGCCGCGCTGATCCTTGCACCGTTGATTGGCCGCGCTTCAATGCTGGCGCTGTTTCTCACCACGCGCTATGTGCGCGCCGGTGGTCTGGGGCAGGCCCTGGCGGATCATTTGCCACGGATCGTCGGCCAACAGGTGCTGATCCTCAGCGGCCTGGCGTGTATCTTGATCGGCGGTTTCAGTGGCGGGATTGCCGTGCTGGTGGCTGCCCTTTGTTTTATCGGCTTGCGCCAATTGATGGTCAATCGCCTCGGCGGCACCACCGGCGACACCGCCGGCGCGCTGTTGGAGCTGCTGGAAGTGGCGGTGTTGATCAGTCTGGTGCTGTAACACTTTCTTGCATTTCATTAATCCCGGGTATATACACGCTCCATGCTTGCCTCCCAATGTTTATGCACAAACCTGCGTCGCGCCGCTCGTGGCGTCAGCAGGCATTACGACGGCGCTCTCGACGGCTTCGGGATCAACGTTGCCCAGTATTCTTTGCTGTGTAATCTGCAGCGCCTCGATCAACCGAGCATTTCCAGCCTGGCCGACGCCATGGGCCTGGATCGCAGCACACTGGGGCGCAACCTGCGGGTGCTGGAAGGCGAGGGCCTGGTGCAGTTGGTGGAGGGCGATGACTTGCGCAACCGCCTGGTCTTGCTGACCGAGGCGGGTATCGAACGGCTCGCCGCCGCATTGCCGGCCTGGGAAGCGGCGCAGCAGAAATTGATTGATAAGTTGGGCGCCGAAAAGCGCGAAACCCTGTTGGCCTTGCTGGATGAACTCGCTTGACGCGAGTTTGTTCGATGATAAGCGGGTATATACCCGCGAACGGAGAATAAGAAATGACCTCGATGTGGCGCACCAGCGGCTGGATTCTTGTGGGGAGTGCGCTGATCCTCGCGTTGTCCCTCGGCGTGCGACATGGCTTCGGCCTGTTCCTGGCGCCCATGAGTGCCGAATTCGGCTGGGGCCGTGAAACCTTTGCCTTTGCCATCGCCCTGCAAAACCTGATCTGGGGCCTGGCACAGCCATTTACCGGCGCCCTGGCCGACCGCTTCGGTGCGGCCAAGGTGGTGATGATCGGTGGCGTGCTCTACGCGCTGGGCCTGGTGTTCATGGGCCTTTCGGATTCAGCGTGGTCGCTGTCCCTGAGTGCCGGGTTGCTGATCGGCATTGGCCTGTCGGGTACTTCGTTCTCGGTGATCCTCGGGGTGGTGGGGCGTGCCGTGGCGCCGGAAAAACGCAGCATGGCCATGGGTATCGCCAGCGCCGCCGGCTCGTTCGGCCAGTTCGCCATGTTGCCGGGCACCCTCGGTTTGATCGGCTGGCTTGGCTGGTCCGCCGCGTTGCTGGTGCTGGGCCTGATGGTGGCGCTGATCGTGCCGTTGGTGACCATGCTCAAGGACCGACCGTTGCCTGCGGTGGCTGGCCAGCAGACCTTGCGCGAAGCCTTGGGTGAGGCCTGCTCCCATTCAGGGTTCTGGCTGCTGGCGTTCGGCTTTTTTGTCTGCGGTTTCCAGGTGGTGTTTATCGGCGTGCACTTGCCGTCGTACCTGGTGGACCAGCACTTGCCGGCCTCGGTGGGAACGACCGTGCTGGCATTGATCGGCCTGTTTAATATCTTTGGCACCTATACCGCCGGATGGCTCGGCGGGCGCATGTCCAAACCCCGTTTGTTGACCGGTTTGTACTTGCTGCGGGCGGTGGTGATCGTGATCTTCCTGTGGGCGCCGGTGACGCAGACCAGCGCCTACCTGTTCGGCATGGCGATGGGCTTCCTGTGGCTGTCCACGGTGCCACTGACCAACGGCACGGTCGCGACCTTGTTTGGTGTCAGAAACCTTTCCATGCTCGGTGGGATCGTGTTCCTGTTCCATCAACTGGGCTCGTTCCTCGGCGGCTGGTTGGGCGGGGTGGTCTATGATCGAACCGGCAGCTACGATTTGATCTGGCAGGTGGCAATCGTCCTGAGCCTGGTGGCAGCGGCGCTGAACTGGCCGGTGCGCGAGCGCCCGGTGGCACGTTTGCAGGCGCAAATGGGGGTGGCATGAATTCGACCTGGCATTGGCTCGGCGCAGCAGGAGCAGGACTCTTGCTGCTGCTGGCGTGGTGGGGCTGGCAACAGGGCGGCCTGGCATTGATGCAGTTGGGCATGGCGATCTGTTAAGTTCTGTGTCTGAGACTTTTCAAGGACACCTCACATGCAGATGCGCTGGTTCGCAGTACCCGCTCTGATGGTGGCTTTTGGCGGTGTAGCCATGGCTGCCGATTGCCCGCCGTTGCTTGAAGGCCAGTTGCCCAAGCTGCGCGCCAAGGAATCCATCGACCTGTGCCAGCGCTTTGCCGGCAAGCCGCTGCTGATCGTCAACACCGCCAGCTTCTGCGGGTTTGCGCCGCAGTTCAAAGGGCTTGAAGCGTTGTACCAGCGCTACAAGGGCCAGGGGCTGGAAGTGATTGGCGTGCCGTCCGATGACTTCAAGCAGGAAGCCAAGACCGGGGAGGAAACTGCCAAGGTTTGTTACGTTAATTACGGCGTGACCTTCACCATGACCGAACCACAGAAGGTCAAGGGCCCGGACGCGGTGCATCTGTTCAAGATGCTGGCGCAGCAGAGCAGTGCGCCGAAGTGGAATTTCTACAAGTACGTGGTGGACCGCCAGGGCAAGGTGATCGCCAACTTCTCCAGCCTGACCAAGCCGGATAGCGCGGACCTGATCAAGGCGGTGGAAGAGGCGCTGGCTTCGAAACCCTGATGGGCACCCACTAAAAAGCCCCGCCTCTTTTGCAAGAGTGCGGGGCTTTTTTATGTCGCTTTACATCAGAACTTGTACGTCACACCCAGGCCGAAACCGTTGGCGCTGTTTTCGTACTTGGCATTGTAGGACTGGCCCAGTGCGTTAGCGCGTGCAACTTTGACAGGTTCTTCCTTGAGGTAGGAGTAAGCCAGGTCGACGGTCATGTTCGGCATGACGTCGTAGCCCAGGCCGAGACTGAAGATCGTCCGGTCACCGGTAGGGATGCGAGGCGAGCGATCAGTGTTGTTGGTCGGCGACTGGTCGAACGTCAGGCCGGTACGCAGTACCACCTGCTTGGTCACGCGGTACGAAGTACCCAGGGCGTAGGCCCAGGTGTCGTGCCAGTTCTGGTCTTCCTTGATGGTGCCGACAATTTGCGGAGCCAGAGCGCCACTGCCTGCGGCGGCCGATACGCCTTCGTTATTGACGGTGATGTCTTTCAGGCGGCTCCAGCGAGTCCATGTTGCGCCCGCATAGAGTTTCCAGGCGTCGCTCAGGTCTTGAGTAACAGACAGATCCCAGGATTCAGGGGTGTCGATCTTCAACGAAGCGTCGTAACGACCGTTGTTCAAGAGACTGGCGGGAACGTTGGCCCCCTTGGTCACTTCGGTATGGCCTTCGAGCTTGTACTTCACTTTCGAGTGATAGGTCAGACCCACTCGAGTGGTGTCAGTGGCTTGTACCAGCAGGCCGGCATTGAAGCCGAGTGCGGTGTCATCACCCTTGATCTTGACGTTGTTGGAGCCGGTCCCGGCGATTGGCAGGTTGATATCGGACTCAAGCGTACCGGCGATACGGTTGATGGTCGGACCAAAACCAATCGACACCCGGTCGTTGAAGGCATAGCTGACGGTTGGCTGGAAGGTAATGACCTTCACTTCGCTCTTACTGCCGAATGCTTTGCCCTGGAAGCCGCTTTCGTAGTCAGTCACCAGGCCAAAGGGTGCATAGACGCCGAAACCGACAGCCCATTGCTCATTGAGTTTATTGGTGTAGAAACCGAAAGGAACGGCAGTGAAAGGGACCATGTCGCCTT
Organism: Pseudomonas sp. F9001; assembly: GCF_013385435.1. NCBI lineage: Bacteria > Pseudomonadati > Pseudomonadota > Gammaproteobacteria > Pseudomonadales > Pseudomonadaceae > Pseudomonas > Pseudomonas sp. F9001. Next base: position 57,603 of record NZ_JACAPX010000008.1, on the reverse strand, counting down.
TATTGCTACCGCTGGAGCGACCACTGACATCTTTGATGTTGGTGGAAGCATCAATCGCTGCAACACCACCTGTAACTTGCTGGCCGTCAAGGCGAGCCATACCGGCAGGGTTGCCATAAACAGTGCTTGCGTTTTCGGCAGATGAAGAACGTCCCGCAAAACCGGTACCCATCCCGGCAACGTCTTGTTCGTTGAGGGCGAAGCCGCTCGCGAACACGTGGGAGGATGCCATTGCAACGGCGAGGCTAAGTGTCGTCTTGAGCATTACTTTTTTCATTATTAGAACTCCGTGGTGATCACCGCTGCGGAAAGTAACAATAAATTTATGTTTGCGCTATAGGCTCAAACACAGGAGATAGAGCGGTTTTGTAGGACAATCCGACCAAAATCAACGTTTTTAGCCGAATCTTGCAAATCGCCCGGTCAACAGGCGACGTGATTCATGGGTGAAACACAGGTTTGCCAGGCCTGGGTGAAATCCCGGAGCCGGCCTTGAGGGTGAAATATTTCTTTCCAGATACGCGCCATCGCCAATACGTCGTCGGCCGGTGGCAGGTTTGGGCGGTGTTGTTCCACCAGCAGCCAGGCGATGGCGGTGGCGTAACGCAGGTTGACCGTCAGCTCAAGCTGCGGCCCGCTGAGGAAGGCATGCTGGCTGGCGAGTCCGCGTACCAGGCTGGCGCGCTCGGGGTCCAGCGCCAGATAGTTATCCCACAGCGCGCGATGACGCGGCTCGGTGATGCTGTAGAGGCCGTGGCCGCGGCGGTCGTGCAGGGCTGAACCGAGTGCCGACTGGCTGGCGGCGATGCCCAGCAGCAGGGATTCAGCCGTCTGGTTATGGCGACCCAGGTAAAGCAGGGTGGGCCGGATCACATAACGACACAATTCGCTGGCGGCGATGCCCATAAATGCCTCAATCCATGAAATTAATCGGCGATACCTGAGCGAGGGCTTGGCAGCGGTGAATCGGATCTCAGGTCCGCCGGAAGCGGATCATGCCGCTTGAGTTGAAGTGTAGTGTCATATTTACGATGTAAAGGACTGTTTTTAAAATATTTTCATCATTTAGTTATATCGTTTATATCAATTTAAACTTAGCGCGCCTGAATTTCAGGCAATAAAAAACCCCGGGTTTTAACCGGGGTTTTTGTGTTTCAGCGATTCGGGTCGATCAGGCAACCAGTGCCTGGCGAGTACGATCGATCACGGCCTGCAGCGGTTCTGCGCTGGAGTATTGATCGGGGTACAGGCGTTCGCTGTGACGAGCGATGCCGTGTTCGTTGACCAGGGTAAAGCTGAAGCAGCCTTTGCGAGCGGCCATGATCAGGCAGTTCATTGGTGCAAAAGCGTTGGTGAGGGTGCGAATGGCATCCTGAGTGTGGATTTGAGTGGACATATTATTGGTGTTCCTACAAATGACACGGTTAAGAACCGTGCAACGTTAAAACGTTCCAGTGACGTTGATCACCATTGATCGAACGAAGAACCCGACTGGAACAAAGCAGCCAGTTTGAAGCGCTATTAAGTTGGCGCGCTTGGGCTGGCAGGTAGGTACTTAGGAGGGCAGGCAACACAACAGGGGCAAAGGTTCTGGGCCCGGGGTGAAGATCCTGATCAATTTGCAGGTTGGTTCGGACAGAGTATGGAAACTTCGCGACACCCTTTGCATTGTTCAAAGGCCGTGTCGTCGCAAGTGATACCTGGAAACCATCGAGGTGGTCGATCCCTTTTTGTCGGCGGTGCCGTGAGGGAGTTGTTCGACCAGAATTGACTTTCAGCTTGGTACTAACGCCGCGGATAGTAACGGATTGAAACGATGAAAGGAAGTGTGATAGGCAAAAAACTTTTCGGGTCCTGGGCCTGCGGTAACATTCCTTAGCCGCTGCCTGAGCAAAAAACGCGGTTGATATAACCGGCGAGTGGGTAGTTGTGCACATTGGTGGCGCCCTGTGTAACTGAACTGACATACGCCCCGCAAAGCGCCCGGGTGCCTGCAACTAAAATTTAAGTCAATGAAAAATCGAGCTTTTTTTTATTGGTGAAAAAATCGTCAGTTTGACTGCGGCCCCCGTTCCATGGGCCTTTGCGGGACTTACAGAACGGTTGTCCACTGAGTTATCCACAGCTTCTGTGGATTGTCCCAAGCGCTTGCTCTAGAACGGGCGTGCAGGCTTTTTTCAGCTTTACCTGTACGAAAAAAAGAGTAGAGTGGCGCGCCTTCCGTTCTGTCCCACAGTGCTTTATGAAGTTTCGCTCAGTATCACCTTCTGTTACCGACAGCCCTCAGGTTGTTACCGCACCCAAGCGTTTTTCCCTGAAAGTTGCCTTGTGGTTGCTCGACAGCCCGCGCCTGGGCCACAGCCCCAACGTCAAACATTTTGCAGGGCATTTGCTCAAGCAACCGGCTCGTGCTGGCGTGGTGGTGGCGCAAAGCCGTCTGGGCCAGTTGATGTGCCGCGAGTGCGGCAATGCCCGCGACCGCCGTATCGGCCACGAACTGCTGCGCCAGGCCGCCCGCGCCGGCGACCGCATCGCCCAGCGTGAACTGGGCCAGATCGAAGACTGAGCTGTCCTCAATGCGCTGGCTTGGTTAACCTTCTTCTTTTCGGGTGACGGCAGGAATCGCTATGGCTTTTGACTGGACCAGTGTTGTGCTGGGTCTCGCCGCTGCTGGATTGCCGCTGTTGGGCCTGTGCTGGCAGATTCAGCGCCGACTGAGCGCGCGAATGGCCGGCTGGGAATTGCTCGAAGAGCGCCTGGCCACCGCGCAACTGGCCCAGGAAGGGCTCGCCGCGCAGTTGGACGCCAGCCGTGACGAAATCAGCGACCTGAGCCAGGCCAACGCTGCCAAACAGGCTGATCTGGCCGCCGTGCGCCGGGAAGTCGAACTGCTGCAGATCGACCGTGACAACGCCCGCGACGCCGCCCACGCCTGGAACCTCGACCGTTCCGCCAAAGAAGCCGAACTGCGCCGCCTGGATGCCTTGTCCGCGTCCCTGCGCGCCGAACTTCGCGAGCAACAGGAAAGCCATCAGCAACGCCTCAGTGACCTGCAAGGTTCCCGTGATGAGCTGCGCGCGCAGTTCGCTGAACTCGCCGGGAAGATCTTCGACGAGCGCGAGCAACGCTTCGCCGAAACCAGCCAGCAGCGCCTCGGCCAATTGCTCGACCCGCTCAAGGAGCGCATCCAGTCGTTCGAAAAGCGCGTCGAAGAAAGCTACCAGAGCGAAGCCCGCGAGCGGTTCTCCCTGGCCAAGGAGCTGGAGCGCCTGCAACAGCTGAACCTGCGCCTGTCCGATGAAGCCACCAACCTGACACGCGCCCTCAAGGGCCAGAAAACCCAGGGCAACTGGGGCGAGCTGATCCTGGAGCGGGTGCTGGAACATGCCGGTCTGGAAAAGGGCCGCGAGTACCAGACCCAGGTCAACCTCAAGGGCCCGGACGGCGAACGCTTCCAGCCCGACGTGTTGATCATGCTGCCGGGGGACAAGCAGGTAGTGGTGGACTCCAAGGTCAGCCTGACCGCCTATCAACAGTACGTCGCCGAGGACGACCAGGCGATCGGCCAGGCAGCCCTCAAGCAGCACGTACTGTCCTTGCGCAACCACGTCAAAGGCCTGGCCGGCAAGGACTACAAACGTCTGGAAGGCCTGCACAGCCTGGATTTCGTGCTGCTGTTCGTGCCCATCGAAGCCGCATTTTCGGCTGCACTCCAAGCCGAGCCGAACCTGTTCCAGGAAGCCTTCGACCGCAACATCGTGATCGTCAGCCCGACCACGCTGTTGGCCACCTTGCGGGTGATCGACAGCCTGTGGAAACAGGAACGGCAAAGCCAGAACGCCCGGGAAATTGCCGAGCGCGCCGGTTGGCTGTACGACAAGTTCGTGCTGTTTATCCAGGACCTGGACGAGGTAGGCAACCGCCTGCAGCAGCTGGATAAAGCCTACAGTGCGGCGCGCAACAAGCTGACCGACGGACGCGGAAACCTGGTGAGCCGTACCGAGCAACTGAAGCTGCTCGGCGCCCGCGCCAGCAAAAGCCTGCCGGCCGACTTGCTGGAACGGGCGATGACCGATGAAGACGGCGTGGCGCAGTTGCCAGAATAGTCACCGGTCTCTGTGGGAGCTGGCTTGCCTGCGATGCAGACACCTCGGTCCTCCGCATACACCGAGGCGATGCCATCCCAGGCAAGCCAGCTCCCACATGGGCTAAAGCGGCAGGTGCCGGCTCAACAAGGCCCGCAACGCCGCCGGCTTCACCGGTTTGGCGAGGTAATCCAACCCTGCCGCATGCACCTGGGCCACCATCTCCGGCCGCCCGTCGGCACTGATCACCACACCCGGAATCGGCTCTGCCAATTGCGCCCGCAGCCAACCCATCAACTCGGTGCCCGTTTCCCCGTGGTCGAGGTGGTAATCCACCAGGGCCAGTTGCGGCCGCACACCCTCGGCCAGCAACGCGGCACATTGCGCCTGGTCGCGGGCGGTCCAGACTTCACAGCCCCAGCGCGTGAGCAAACTGCGCATGCCGATCAGGATGCTTTCTTCGTTATCCACACACAGCACCTGTGCACCGCTCAACGGCTGGCCGCTTTCCTGCGCCGGCTTGGCAGGCGCGCTGACCTGAGTGCGCGCCAACGGCACACGCACGCTGAACACGCTGCCTTTGCCCGGCCATGAACGCACGCTCAAGCGGTGCCCGAGCACGCGGCACAGGCCATCGGCAATCGCCAGGCCCAGTCCGAGGCCTTTCTCGGCACGGGTCTGGTGACTGTCCAGGCGTTTGAATTCCTCGAAGATGACTTTTTGCTTGTCCTGGGGAATCCCGGGACCACGGTCCCACACTTCCAGGCACAACTCGCCGCGACGGCGCCGCACACCCAATAGCACCGGCCCGTCGGCGTACCGGAATGCGTTGGTGAGGAAATTCTGCAACACCCGCCGCAGCAACTTGATGTCACTGTCCACCCGCAAACGACTGCCCCGCAGACGGAAACGCAAACCCTGCTCCTGAGCCAGCGCCTTGAACTCGGCGCCCAGCGTATCGAACAGTTCATTGAGCACGAAGGGCTGGCGCTGCGGATTGATCTTGCCGTTTTCCAGGCGCGAAATATCCAGCAGGTCGCTGATCAGGTCTTCCGCCGAACGCAACGAACTGTCCAGATGCTGCACCAACTGCCGGGCATCCGGCGACATGCCGTCGTTCTGATGGGAGAGGGCAGCAGAGAACAATCTTGCGGCGTTCAACGGTTGCATCAAGTCGTGACTGACCGCTGCGAGGAACCGGGTTTTCGACTGGCTGGCGGTCTCGGCCACGCCCTTGGCATCGGTCAGCGCGACGTTGAGTTGCGACAGTTCGTGGGTTCGCTCGGTCACCCGCTGTTCCAGGCCTTCATTGGCCTCGGTCAACGCCTGCTCGGCTTCGCGGAACGCGGTGATGTCGGTGAAGCTCATCACAAACCCGCCACCCGGCATCGGGTTGCCGATCAGTTCGATCACCCGGCCATTGGGAAACAGCCGCTCGGAGGTATGCGCACGGCCCTGGCGCATCCAGTGCAGGCGACGCGCCACGTGTACTTCGGCCTCGCCCGGGCCGCACAGCCCGCGCTCGGCGTTGTAGCGAATGATGTCGGCAATCGGCCGGCCCACGCTGATCAGGCCTTCGGGGTAATTGAACAGCTCCAGGTACCGCCGGTTCCACGCCACCAGCCGCAGGGACTGGTCGACCACGCTGATGCCCTGGGTGATGTTTTCGATGGCGCCTTGCAGCAATGCCCGGTTGAACTGCAGCACTTCCGACGCCTCGTCGGCGATGCGAACTACGTCCTCCAACTGCATTTCCCGGCCTTCAATGGCGGCTTTCACCACTGCGCGGGTCGATGAAGCCCCGAGCACACCGGCCAACAGGCGTTCGGTGTGGGCAATCCAGTCATTGTCGGCGTTCTGGTTGGGGTTGAAACCTTTGCCTTGCCGATAGGCGAAGCGCACAAAACTCTGGTGAGCCCGTTCTTCACCGACAAACCGCGCTGCCAGACTGAGCAAGTCGTTGATCTGCACCGAAAGCATCGAGCGAGCGCTGGCCCGCTGGCTGATTTCCTGGCCGATAAAACGCCCGGCCTGCCAATGTTCCGACACGCGCGTGCGGGACAGCATCGAGACCCACACGAACAACGTGAAGTTACCCGCCAGGGAAAATACGGTGCCCAGCGTCAGAGAAGTTACAGACAAGCCCAGCGGGTGCGAATGCAGCCACGTCATGCCCGGGAAAAGGCTGAACGACCAGCCCAGACTTTTCGCGGTGACCGGCAGGACCAAGGTGTAGAACCACAGGAACGTACCCGCCGCCAGCCCGGCAAATACTCCGCGTCGGTTGGCCTGTTTCCAGTACAGCGCGCCGAGCATCGCCGGTGCCAGTTGGGTCACGGCGGCAAAGGCAATCTGGCCAATGGTTGCAAGGCTGGCGGAGGACCCCAGCAGCCGGTAACTGACGTAAGCCAGCAGCAGGATGATGACAATGCTCACCCGGCGTACCGACAGCATCCAGTGACGGAACACTTCGAACGGCCGCTCGGCACTGGAACGGCGCAGCAGCCAGGGCAGCAGCATGTCGTTGGAGACCATGGTCGACAGGGCGATGCTCGCGACGATCACCATGCCCGTAGCCGCCGAGGCGCCGCCGATAAACGCCAGCACGGCGAGCGCCGGATGGGCTTCGGCCAACGGTAGGCTGATCACGTAGGAGTCCGGTAATACCGAGCCCGGCAGCAGCATCTTCCCGCCGAGGGCAATCGGGATCACAAACAGGGCGGCCAGGATCAGATAGGCCGGGAACACCCACTTGGCCAGGCGCAGGTCCTGGGGATCGATATTTTCCACCACGGTGACATGGAACTGCCGGGGCAGGCAGATGATCGCCATCATCGCGACGCCGGTCTGCACCACCATCGAGGGCCAGTTGACGGTCTCTTTCCAGTATTCCTCCAGCCGTGGCGCGAGCATCGCCTGGCTGAACAAATCGTCGAAACCGTCGTACAGGCCGTAGGTCACAAACGCACCGACGGCGAGAAACGCGAACAGCTTGACCAACGATTCAAAGGCAATCGCCAGCACCATGCCGCGGTGGTGTTCCGTGGCGTCCAGGTTGCGGGTACCGAACACAATGGTGAACAACGCCAATACCAGCGACACGATCAGCGCCGTGTCCTGGGAGCGGGTGCCGGTAGTGTCGGCGCTGGCGCCGATCAGCAGGTTCACCCCCAGCACGATGCCTTTGAGTTGCAAGGCTATATAAGGCAGGACGCCCACCAGGCAGATCAGCGCCACCACCACCGCCAGGGATTGGGATTTGCCGTAACGGGCGGCGATAAAGTCGGCGATGGAGGTGATGTTTTCCTGCTTGCTGATCAGCACCATCTTCTGCAGGACCCACGGCGCGAGCACCAACAGCAGCACCGGTCCCAGGTAGATCGGTAAAAACGCCCACAACTGTTCGGCTGCCTGGCCTACAGCACCAAAGAATGTCCAACTGGTGCAATACACCGCCAGCGACAGGCTATACACCCAGGCACGCATCCGCGGCGGCAGCGGCGCATGGCGACGGTCACCGTAAAAGGCGATGGCAAACATAATGGCCATATAGGCCAGGGCAACGGCGGCGATCAGCCCGCTGGACAGCGTCATGAGAACTCCAGACATAAGAACGCCCGGGCATTCCCGGCCCGGGCGAACAGTCTCGCATGATGCTTGGCGTTAGTCAGTGTCGACCAAGGTCGGAGCGTGGTGTGATGTCGCAGCGTTGGTTCAGGCGCCGAAACCACCGTCGATGGTCAGGCTGGCGCCGGTGATGTAGCCGGCCTCAGGGCCTGCCAGATAGGCGACGAAACTGGCGATCTCTTCTACATGGCCATAACGGCCCACGGCCATGAAGCCGATCAGGCTTTCGGCGAAATCACCGCTTGCCGGGTTCATGTCGGTGTCCACCGGGCCTGGCTGCACGTTATTGATGGTGATGCCCCGTGGGCCCAGGTCGCGGGCCAGGCCTTTGGTCAGGCCGACCAGCGCCGATTTGCTCATGGCGTACGGGCCGCCACCGGCAAACGGCATGCGATCGGCATTGGTGCTGCCGATGTTGATGATGCGGCCACCTTCGCCCATGTGCCGCGCGGCTTCCTGGGTGGCGACAAATACGCTGCGTACGTTGATGGCGAGGGTGCGATCGAAGTCTTCCAGCTTGAAATCTTCCAGCGGGCCGACGGCCAGCACGCCTGCGTTGTTGACCAGGATATCCAGGCGCCCGAACGCTTCGACGGTGGCGTTGACGGCGCTGCGGATGGCGTCTGCGTCGGCGCTGTCGGCATGAATCGCCAGGGCTTTGCCGCCTTGGCTGATCACGCTGTTCTGCAACGCTTCAGCCTTGGCAGCCGAACTGACGTAGGTAAAGGCGACGGCAGCGCCCTGTGCGGCCAGGCGCTTGACGATGGCGGCGCCGATACCGCGGGAACCGCCCTGGATCAAGGCGACTTTGCCGCTGAGGTTTTGTGTGGTCATGTCGTTCTCCAAAAGGTGTGTTGAGGTTGGAGTCGAGTATCGACCTCACCCGGCGCGCCCGGTAGACCGTGATTGCTATAGTCTGTGTAAACCAAAAGTTTAGAGTGGGGCGATATGGAAAGCTTTGGCAGTATCGAATGCTTCGTGCGCAGCGCCGAAGGCGGCAGTTTTGCCGAGGCTGCCCGGCACCTGAGCCTGACCCCGGCGGCCGTGGGCAAAAGTGTGGCCAAGCTGGAGGCGCGCCTGGGTGTAAGGCTGTTCCAGCGCAGTACCCGGCGCCTGACGCTGACTGAGGCCGGCAAGCTCTTCCTCGAAGAAGTCAGCGGCAGCCTCACCACCATTCAAAACGCCGTGGCTAACCTGGCCAGTGCCGAAGGGCGGCCAGTGGGCACGCTGAAAGTGAGCATGGGCACGGTGTTCGGCAACCGTTATGTGGTGCCGTTGCTGGGGGAGTTTCTAAAGCGCTTTCCTGATATCAACCCCGACTGGCATTTTGATAACCGCCAGGTGGACCTGATCGGCCAGGGTTTCGATGCCGCGATCGGCGGTGGTTTTGAGCTGCCCCAGGGCGTGGTCGCGCGCAAGCTGGCGCCGGCGCACCGGATCCTGCTGGCCTCACCGGAATACCTCGCCAAACGCAAGCCGGTGGTCGCGCCCGAGGACTTGTCTGTGTGCAACGGCATCCTGATCCGCTCACCGCAAACCGGGCGCGTGCGTTCGTGGCAACTCACCCACCGCACCCGCGAACAACGCCCGCTGGTGCTCAAGCCGCGCATGACCATGAGCGACTCGGGCGCTGCCTGCTGCGCCAGTGCCCAGGGCTTGGGGATTGCGCTGGTCAGCATGCCGATGGCGGTGCCGTATCTGGACAGCGGCCAACTGGTGCGAGTGCTGCCCGACTGGTATGTCGACGACGGCAACATCTCGCTGTACTACGCCGAACACAAGCTGCTGCCCGGCAAGACCCGGGCGTTTGTGGATTTCATCCTGGAGCAGTTTGTCGAACGCGAGTTGGGGCGGCGGTTCAGCGCCATTTGATCCTTGTGGGGATCAAAGTGTGGGAGCGGGCTTGCTCGCGAAGGCGGTGTGACAGTCACCACATGCATCGACTGATCCACTGCTTTCGCGAGCAAGCCCGCTCCCACATTCTGGATCTTCAATGTCCGAACTTTCCGGGCCAGCCGATGACTTTCTTCGGCCTCGGCGTCGCAAACGTGCGGATCTTCGAGGTCGACAGTCCCAACCGCACCAGGCCTTCGGCAATGGTGACCGCCGAGGTCACACCGTCCACCACCGGCACACCCGTGCGGTAGCGAATCTGCTCATCCAGCCCGGCCATGCCGCCGCAGCCCAGGCAGATCACTTCGGCCTTGTCTTCGCTGATCGCCAATTCAGCCTGGCGCACGATGGCCTCCATGGCCCGCAGCGGGTCTTCCTCCAGTTCCAATACCGCCATGCCGCTGGCCCGTACCGACGCGCACCGCTGATATAAGCCGGCCAGTTTCAGCCGGTCCTCGATCAGCGGCACGGTGCGGTCCAGAGTCGTCACCACGGAGTAGGCATGTCCGAGGAACATCGCGGTGCTGGCGGCGGCTTCGGTGATGTCCACTACCGGTACGTTAAGCAACTCCTGCAAACCTTCGCGGCCGTGCTCGCCGTAACCCGCCTGAATCACCGCATCGAACGGCTGGTCGTAGGCCATCACCCGGTCCATCACCGCGATGGCCGCCAGGTAGCTTTCGAAATTGCCTTCCACCGATTCGGCACCGAAAAACGGAGTCAGGCCGACGATCTCGGTGCCGGGGGACGCCACCGCCCGTGCCTGTTTGGCGATGGCCTCGGTGATGGACTCGGTGGTGTTGACGTTGACCACAAGGATGCGCATGGAATGTCCTTACTTAATGACTGATGTTATCGACTGCAATGCTTTCGCCGCTCACATCGGCGTAGTACGGCTGGCGCTTGGCGAACAGCAGGTACAGCAGCCCTGCAATACCGGCGCCAATCAGCCAGGAGAAGGGCGAGACGAGGGCGAAACCGGGCAGCAGGGCGAGGAGAATGGCGATCACCGCCGCAGGAATAAACGCCGCCACCGCCCGCAGATTGACTCCGCGGCTGTAGTAATAAGCGCCATTCGGGTCTTCGCTATACAGCTGCGGCACGTCCACCTGGCTTTTGCGGATCAACCAGTAGTCGACCATGATCACCCCGTACAACGGCCCCAGCAGAGCGCCCAGCCCCGAGAGGAAATACACGATCACCAGCGGGCTGTTGTAGAGGTTCCACGGCAGGATCAACACCGCCACGGTGGCGCTGATCAGCCCGGCGCGGCGGAAGTTCAGGTACTTGGGCGCCAGGTTGCTCAGCACAAAGGCGGGTGCGACGAAGTTGGCCATGATGTTCACCGCCACGGTCACAATCAGGAACGCCAGGCAGCCCAGCACCAGGAAGAATGTGTTGGGTATCGCCGCAATGATTTCCGTGGGGCTCTCGATCACCCGGCCATTGAGGTGGAACTGCCCGCCGCACAGCAGCACGGTGATGGCCGCGAACACCAGGATATTCACCGGCAGGCCCCAGAAGTTGCCGACCTTGATGGTCTTGCGGCACGGCGAGGAGCGGGCGAAGTCGCAGAAATTCAGGATCAGCGTGCCGTAGATCGCCAGCCACAGCGCGCCGCCGGCAAAGATATTGCGCCACATCTCACCACCGGTCAGCGGCTCGCGAATGGCCCAGGCAATGTGGCCGTCCGCCTGGAAATACATCCAGCCGGCCAGGGACGCTACTGTCAGCAGAATCACCGGCCCGGCGAAGGCTTCATAGCGGCGCACCATCTCCATCCCATAGGCGAGGATGGCGAGCTGCACAAACCAGATCGCCACAAAACACGCCCAGCCCAGGGTGGACAGGCCGAGGATCGAGTTGTGGTCGTAGTCGGCAAAACCTGGATGAACCGCCGTCAACAGCACGCGGAAAACCACCGAGGCCAGGTAGGTCTGTATCCCGAACCAGGCAATCGCGATCACCGCACGAATCAGTGCCGGGATCTGCGCACCATGGATGCCAAAACTGATACGGCTGATCACTGGAAACGGTACGCCGGTCTTCTGCCCCATATAGCCCGACAGGTTCATGAAGAAGTACACCAGCGCCGCGCCGATCCCCAGGGACAGCAGAATCTGCCAGCCACCCAGGCCCAGCGCATACAGGCCGATGGCGAAGGAGTAGTTGGCGATGTTGTGCACATCGTTGGTCCACAAGGCAAAGATGCTGTAGCGGCCCCAGCGCCGGCCTTCGGCCTTGGTAGGCGCCAGGTCCTTGTTGTGCAGGCGCGGGCTGAGGACCAACGGGCCGGGGCTCGTGGCCTCGGGGTTCAGGGTGGAGGAGGGCAGATCCAGTGCGATGTTATTGGAGAGACTTGTACGCATTCCGGCAGGCTCCTGGACATCAGCAGGAGAGCGGCTGATGTCAAAGTGTATGTATATTCTTTATTAATTGTATACAAAGTGTGTTTTGCCTTAAGCCACATGCGTGCCAGATTTTCGCCGGATGAAATACACGGCGATTTGGTTTTTAGCGTGATTGGAAATAACAGACTGAATTTAAAGCGATATAAATTGACCGTTTGAACAGCTATTTATTTTGTAGCGCAGAGAGGGGCGGGGATTTTAGAAGAGGTGTGACGAGGGAGGATGTAACCTTTCGGTGCAGGATCTTATAAGTGCACACAAAAATGGCACCGATGGTGACATTTCTGTGTACAGGATTCTGGCTCAGGCGTTACGCCTTGCTGATGATGTTCCCGGCGTGCAACCCGCATTCTTTTTGGGTTGCTTCTTCCCACCACCAACGGCCTTCGCGTTCGTGCTGGTTCGGCAGTACCGGACGGGTGCACGGCTCACAGCCGATGCTGATAAAACCGCGCTCGTGCAGGCTGTTGTACGGCAACTCCAGCATGCGGATGTAACCCCATACTTCCTCACTGGTCATCTGCGCCAGCGGGTTGAACTTGTACAGGGTGCGTTCCGGGGTGGAAAAAGCCGTATCGATTTCCAGCGCGGCCACCTGGCTGCGGGTGCCGGGGCTCTGGTCGCGGCGCTGGCCGGTGGCCCAGGCGCTCACACCGGACAGCTTGCGGCGCAGCGGTTCGATCTTGCGCACACCACAGCACTCGCCATGGCCGTCCTTGTAGAAACTGAACAGGCCCTTTTCCTTGACGAAGGGTTCCAGCTTGCTCTGGTCCGGCGAGATCAGTTCGATGTCGATCTTGTAGAACTCACGCACCTGCTCGATAAACCGGTAGGTCTCCGGGTGCAGGCGACCGGTGTCGAGGCTGAACACCTTGACGTTCTTGTTCAGCTTCCAGGCCATGTCGACCAGCACCACGTCCTCGGCACCGCTGAAAGAGATCCACAGGTCGTCGCCAAACTGGCTGAAGGCCAGCTTGAGAATGTCCTGGGCGGATTTGTTGGCGTAAGTCGCGGCGAGTTCAGCGACGTCGAAGGCTTGGTTCATCAGGACGGTTCCTACAGGTCAGTGGCGCTGAGCGCTCTATAGGGGGGCGATGGTAACAAAATCCCGCCTGCGTTGCGGCGGCCAGCGTGAATCGCTAGAGTTCGGCAGTCCTTTTGCTCGCTCAACTCAATAACTTTAAATGGGAGTGTCTTGTGGAAATTGCCTGTCTCGACCTGGAAGGGGTGCTGGTTCCGGAAATCTGGATCGCCTTCGCCGAAAAAACCGGTATTGAATCCTTGCGGGCCACCACCCGGGACATCCCCGACTACGACGTGCTGATGAAACAGCGCCTGCGCATTCTTGATGAGCATGGGCTGAAGCTCTCGGACATCCAGGAAGTGATCGCCACCCTCAAGCCGCTGGACGGCGCCATCGAGTTCGTCAATTGGCTGCGCGAGCGCTTCCAGGTGGTGATCCTGTCTGACACCTTCTATGAGTTCTCCCAGCCGCTGATGCGCCAACTGGGTTTCCCGACCTTGCTGTGCCACCGGTTGATCACCGACGAGAGTGACCGGGTGGTGAGCTACCAGCTGCGTCAGAAAGATCCCAAGCGTCAGTCGGTGCTGGCCTTCAAAACCCTGTACTACCGCGTGATTGCCGCTGGTGATTCCTACAACGACACCACCATGCTGGGTGAGGCCGACCGTGGGATTCTGTTCCACGCGCCGGAGAACGTGATTCGCGAGTTCCCGCAGTTCCCGGCGGTGCATACGTTTGAGGATTTGAAGAAAGAGTTCATCAACGCGTCGAATCGGCAGTTGAGCCTGTAAGTTATTTGGCGTGGCTGACGCCTCATCGCAGGCAAGCCAGCTCCCACATGTTGACCGCGCTCCCATGTGGGAGCCGGGCTTGCCCGCGATGGGGCCGGTATGGCCACTGCACAGCCTAGACCCCTGCCAGCAAACTCTCATAAGGAATGCGCAAGCCTTCATGCAGGCGTTTGATCATCGACAAGCTCAGCTTGCGCTTATGATTCAACACTTCGGAAACCCGCCCGCTCGGACCTATGAAAGGCTCCAGGTCACGGGCGGTCAGGCCTAGCTGCTCCATTCGAAATTTAATCGCTTCTACGGGATCCGAAGGCGGCATTGGGAAATGCTCCGCTTCGTACTTTTCGATAAGGATGGCGAGAATTTCCAGCTCGTCACCCTCGGGCGAGCCGATTTCCGCTTCCCATAGCTGTTCGACGCGCGCGAGCGCAGCGGTCAGGTCTTCCTGGGAATGAATGGGTTTGATGTTCATCACACGGTCTCCGCATTGATCTGATCGTATTGCGCGTGGGTCCCCACGAAGCGAATGAACGCAAGCTGTCGCTGATAATTGATCGCCATGATCACTCGATACTTGTTGCCGCCTATGTTGAACACAACCCTGCCCCCTTTGAGAATGCTCGCTGTCCTTAGCTCTGCCTTGAGGGCCTGAGGGGTTGGGTAAACAGCTTTTTCCATATGGCGATACAGCTCGACCAGCGGCGTTTTGGCATCCATGCAACCAGGGTGGTTTTCCCAGAATATTCGTAGGGCAGACAGAGCGATTATCCGCATCGCTGCGACCTCCCAATTTGGGAGATGATAGGTGCGGTTGAGGGCAGATGCAATCTCGGAAATCTTTCCTGACAAGTAGGCAGTCGTTTCATGTGATCCTTCACAGACGGCTGGTGGACGGTTGAAACCGGACGCTATCCTCCGGCTTCGACCCCGTCTACTTCGGTACTGATTCAGGTCTTTTCTGCTGCCTGGCTCCGCGTCGCAGAGCCAGGGAGGGCTGCGTGCTACAGGCTTTCCAAGGTTTGTAACAACACCCGCACCTTGGTCATCGACTCCTGATACTCCGCCTGCCACTCCGAGTCCGCGACAATCCCGCCGCCGCCCCAGCAGCACACCTGACCATCCTTGACCAACAGGCTGCGAATGGCGATGGAGCTGTCCATCTCGCCGCGCACGTCCAGATACACCAGCGAACCGCAATACAACCCGCGCCGGGTCGGCTCCAGCTCGTCGATGATCTGCATCGCGCGAATCTTCGGTGCGCCGGTGATGGAGCCGCCGGGGAAGCTGCCGGCGATCAGGTCGAGGGCGTCTTTGTCGTCCGCCAGCTCACCGGTGACGCTGCTCACCAGATGATGCACGTTGGGATAGCTTTCCAGGCTGAACAACTCCGGCACTTTCACCGAGCCGGTACGGCAGGTGCGGCCCAGGTCGTTGCGCAGCAGGTCGACGATCATCAGGTTTTCGGCACGATCCTTGGGGCTGGCCAGCAATTCAGCGGCGTTGGCTGCATCTTCCTCGGGCGTCGCCCCCCTTGGCCGGGTGCCCTTGATCGGGCGGGTTTCCACCTGGCGCTGGCTGATTTTGACGAAGCGTTCCGGCGATAAACTCAATACCGCGCCATCATCCGGCAAGCTCTGGAACCCGGAAAACGGCGTCGGGCAGGCTGCGCGCAAGGCGCAGTAGGCCACCCACGGATCGCCACTGCACGGGGCACGGAAACGTTGGGCAAAGTTGACCTGGTAGCAGTCACCCGCCTGGATGTAATCCTGGATGCGGGCGAGTGCGTGTTTGTAGGTGTCGGCTGTCACGTCCGGGGCCATTGGGCCTTGCAGCTTGAAGGTGGCCGATGCGCTGATGGTCGGCTGGCCGAACAGCGCGATCAGGCGCTGCCGTTCGCTTTCCGCCAGTTTGGGATGGAACACCAGTTGGCTGGTCTGCGCCTGGTGATCGCTGATCAAGGCCCAGGCGTACAGGCCAAAGCGTGCATCCGGCAGGTGCAGGTCGTCCACCGCCACGTGCGGCAGGTGCTCAAGATGACGACCGAAGTCGTAGCTCAGGTAGCCGATGAGGCCGCCGGCAAACGGCAGTTCGTAGGGCGCGGGGATCGTGGCTTCACCCAGCAACGTCAGGTTTTCCCGCAGGCGCTGCAGGAAATCACTGCCGCTTTCGTCGGGCAGTACCGCCAGGGTCGTCTCGGGCCAGGCGCTCAGCAGGTCATAACGGCCGCGCTCGGCCGCCGGTCGGCCACTGTCCAGCAGCACCGCGCCGGGGGCATGGCGGATTGCTGCAAAGTATTCGGCAGGGTTGGCCCGGTAGGGCAGCGGGTGTACGGAGCAGGTCACTGGGTTTATCCCTCGACCGCCGGAATATGCCCAAACATTTCCTGCACAAACTTCACCCGTTCCTCCGGTGTTTCCGTCACGCCCGCCGCCTTCAGCTCTTCCAGTCGAGCCTCCACGGCATGGGTACGCAAGGTCAGGCCGCAGTCGTTGGCAATCTGGATGTTCAGCCCCGGGCGAGCGTTAAGTTCCAGGATCAACGGACCCTTTTCCTGGTCCAGCACCATGTCCACGCCGATATAGCCCAGGCCGCACAGCTCGTAGCAGCCGGCGGCGAGCTTCATGAAACCGTCCCAGTTGGGCAGTTGCACGCCGTCCACCGCATTGGTGGTGTCGGGGTGCTTGGTGATGATGTTGTTCAGCCAGGTGCCGCGCAGGGTCAGGCCGGTGGCTAGGTCGACACCCACGCCAATCGCGCCCTGGTGCAGGTTGGCCTTGCCGCCGGACTGGCGGGTGGGCAAGCGCAGCATGGCCATCACCGGGTAGCCCATCAGCACAATGATGCGGATGTCCGGTACGCCTTCGTAGCTGATGCTCTTGAAGATCTGGTCGGGCACCACCCGGTATTCGATCAGCGCGCGGTCACGGTGGCCGCCGAGGGAATACAGGCCGGTGAGGATGCTGGAAATCTGATGCTCGATTTCTTCATGGCTGATGATCTTGCCGGAGACGGTCCGGTAGCGCCCTTCAAAACGGTCGGCGATCACCAGGATACCGTCACCACCGGCGCCCTGGGCCGGCTTGATCACGAAGTCGCTGCGCCCGCCGATGATCTCGTCGAGCTTGTCGATTTCCTTCTCGGTGGAAATGACCCCGTACATTTCCGGCACGTGGATGCCGGCGGCCATGGCCCGTTCCTTGGTGATGATCTTGTCATCGACGATCGGATACAGGCTGCGCTTGTTGTACTTGAGCACGTAGTCGGCATTTCGCCGGTTGATGCCCATGATCCCCCGCGCTTCCAGGGCCTTCCAGGTCTTCCAGAAGCCGAACATTACGAGTCAGCCTTGAGGAAGGCCTTGAAACGCACCAGTTCGGTCAGGCGGTAGCCGCGATAACGACCCATGGCCAGCATGAAGCCCACCAGGATCAACAGGATCGCCGGGAAGGTGAACACGAAGTAGATCAGTTCCGGCACGCTCATGATGATGTGCGCCAGGGAAGCGGCGAACAGCGTGCCGATCGCGACTTTCATCGCATGGCCGCCACCGCGTTCTTCCCAGGTGATCGACAGGCGTTCGATGGTCATGGTCAGGATCACCATCGGGAACAGTGCCACCGACAACCCGCGCTCCAGGCCGAGCTTGTGGCTGAACAGACTGATGGCGGCGATCAGCACCACCACGAAGGTCAGCACCACCGAGAGCCTCGGCAGCATCTGCAGCTTCAAGTGTTCCAGGTAAGACCGAAGCGACAGCCCCAGCGCCGTAATAATGGTGAACAGCACAATCCCGAAGCCCAGCTGTGTCTCTCGGAACGCCAGGGCAATCAGCACCGGGGTAAACGTGCCAAGGGTCTGCAGGCCGATCAGGTTGCGCAGGATCAGGATCACCAGCACGCCAATCGGGATCATCACCATGATCATGAAGGTCTGCTGGGTTTGCAGCGGCAGGCCGTACAGCGAGTACTCGAGGAAGTTGGCGTCGGTGTTTTCGTCCGTCAGCTTGGCCAGGCGAATCGCGTTCATTTCGCTGTTGTTGAGGCTGAAGGTCACCATGGCCTTCTTGCCGCCGTCGACGGTGATCAGGTTTTCATCACCGGTCCACCACAGCAGGCGGTCGGCCGGCAGGCCTTGCTCGCCGGTGTCGGGGTTGAAGTACAGCCAGTCGTTGCCATTGAAACTGCGCAGCCAGAGTTCCGGGGTTTGCGGCTGGTCGGCCACCAGGCGGATGGTGTGGACCTTTTCCACCGGCACGTGGGCGATGGACAGCAGCAACTCGACGATCTTGGCCTTGTGCGGCGTCGACGGGTCGCCCGCCAGCAGCAGCTTCACGTTGTCGTCGTTGAGGTTGTTGGTGCGCTTGATGGCTTCGCTGATAAAGGTCTCGACGTCGGCCGAGTGCTGGCGGATCGGCGCCAGCAGGGCTTCGGCGGCGATTTTTTCCGGGCCTTCGACGGCGATGCTGTCGCGGAAGGTCGGGCCCTTGACCTTGACCTTTTCACCGCTGTAACGCTTGGTCAGCACCAGGCGGTAGTAGAGGGTCTGGTTGCCCTTGGCCCGGCGTGCCGACCAGGTGACCTTGCGGTTGCCGTCGAGGCGATTGACGCTGACGCCGTAGTTATTCGAGATAAAGCTTTCATTCAGGCTGACGAAGTCGCGGCTCAGGGGCGGCACGAACATCTGGATTTTCACCGGGTCCTTGGCGCTGGCAACGAACTCGACCTTGGCGTCGATGTTCCACAGGTCGTCGGTGGCGTCCTCGGTGACGGGAATCCCCAGCACGAAAATCTGATAGGCGGTGACCGAAATGCCCAAGACCACCAAAACGGCGATCAGGATTTTCAGGTGCAGATTAAGAGAGCGCATTCAAATTACTCAGCGGTATGAGCGTCGGAGGCGCAGGCAGGTTTGCCCGCCGCGTATTTAAGACTGGGGTCGACCAGCGCATCAAAGCGTTTCAGCGCTTCGGAGCCGATCAGCAGCGGGTATTGGAAGGCGCTGCGGTCAGTCAAGTTCACTTCGATACTGCGTAAAGCGGTGCCCATGCAGATGTCCAGGGCGATGACTGGACGGGCGGTGTAGTTCTTGTCTTCATCGGGGTCGTAGTCACCGGCGCGGCGCTTGATCTTGCTCACGCGGGCCAGGGGACGCTCGATGGGGTGGGAGTGTGCGGTGTCGATGGCCAGGTAGAAGCGCACCCAGGACTCGCCGTTGCGCTTGAAGCGCTTGATGTCGCGGGCGCTCAAGGACGCGGTCTTGGCCCCGGTGTCGAGCTTGGCGGCCACTTCCAGGTCAATGCCGGCCAACTTGGCGTATTCATTGAGTCCATAAACGGTCTTCTCGGCAGCAACGCCAAGGCCCGGGATAAACAGTAGAAGCAAAAGGGGGAAGGGCTTGAGTCTCATAAATCCTGACGCGGTGCAGTGCGATGTTCAATTCAAGGCGACTGGCATTGCTGCGCAAGCTCCCTCGTGCGCCTTTTCATCCAGGGATGTGAGGCAAAAGTGGCCGGCATTCTAACATGAAGGTTTTCTGGCGCCAGCGCTGGCAGCCGGCCATGCCCCGATAGAGTGCAAGGCGGGTTATTAGACGATTGTCGACAATGTGTATTTATTCTTTGACTATCCGGGGCTGATTGGCTAGTTTTTGCGGCAGTGCTTTTAAAGGTGTCGACAATATGCTGGATCAACTGGAAACCCCAGTGATGGCCCAAGACGATTCCCAGACCATGTCCGAGAACGTCTTTCGGCGTATCCAGGCCGCCATCGTCAAGGGCGAAATCGCCCCCGGCAGCAAGATCTCCGAGCCGGAACTGGCGCGCACCTATGGCATCAGCCGTGGCCCGCTGCGCGAGGCGATTCATCGCCTGGAAGGCCAGCGCCTGCTGGTGCGCATCCCCCATGTGGGCGCGCGAGTGGTCTCGTTGAGCCATGAAGAACTGATCGAACTCTACGAAATCCGCGAATCCCTGGAAGGCATGGCCTGCCGCCTGGCCGCCGAGCGCATGACCGACGCCGAGATCGAAGAGCTGCGCCAGGTGTTGCACACCCACGAGCGCGATGCGGCCTTCCAGGCCGGTGTCGGCTACTACCAGCAGGAAGGCGACTTCGATTTTCATTACCGGATAATTCAAGGCGCCGGTAATCGCACCCTGACCCAAATGTTGTGCGGCGAGCTGTATCAGTTGGTGCGCATGTACCGCATCCAGTTCTCCGCCACCCCCAATCGTCCACGCCAGGCCTTTGCCGAGCATCACCGCATTCTTGACGCGATTGCCGATCGCGACGGTGAACTGGCCGAGTTGTTGATGCGCCGGCATATCGGCGCCTCCAAACGCAACATTGCCCGTCACTTCCCGGACGGCGCTCCCCAATCACGAGGTGAGTCATGAGTTCCAATAACAACACCACTCCAGGCCAGCGTTTCCGTGACGCGGTTGCCAGCGAGCACCCGTTGCAGGTAGTCGGCGCGATCAACGCCAACCATGCGCTGCTGGCCAAGCGCGCCGGCTTCAAGGCGATCTACCTGTCGGGTGGCGGGGTGGCTGCCGGCTCCCTCGGTGTGCCGGACCTGGGCATCACCGGCCTGGATGACGTGCTGACGGACGTGCGCCGCATCACCGACGTGTGCGACCTGCCGCTGCTGGTGGACGTGGACACTGGTTTCGGCTCCTCCGCGTTCAACGTGGCGCGCACCGTCAAGTCGATGATCAAGTTCGGCGCGGCGGCGATCCATATCGAAGACCAGGTGGGCGCCAAGCGTTGCGGCCATCGCCCGAACAAAGAAATCGTGTCCCAGCAGGAAATGGTCGACCGCATCAAGGCTGCGGTGGATGCGCGTACCGATGACAGCTTCGTGATCATGGCCCGCACCGACGCACTGGCCGTGGAAGGTTTGGAATCCGCCCTGGAACGTGCCGCCGCCTGCATCGAGGCCGGTGCCGACATGGTGTTCCCGGAAGCCATCACTGAGCTTGAGATGTACAAGCTGTTCGCCTCTCGCGTGAAAGCGCCGATCCTGGCCAACATCACCGAATTCGGTGCGACACCTCTCTATACCGTCGATCAACTGAAATCTGCGGATGTTTCCATCGTCCTGTACCCGCTCTCGGCCTTCCGCGCCATGAACAAGGCGGCCGAGAACGTCTACACCGCGATCCGTCGCGACGGCACCCAGCAGAACGTGATCGACACCATGCAAACCCGCATGGAGCTTTACGATCGCATCGACTACCACACCTTCGAGCAGAAGCTCGACGCGCTGTTCGCCGCCAAGAAGTAACGCGAGCGCCTCACTAATAACTACAAGATTGGAGATAACCATGGCCGAAGCAAAAGTACTCAGTGGAGCTGGCCTGCGTGGCCAGGTTGCCGGGCAAACCGCACTGTCCACCGTGGGCCAGGCCGGTGCCGGCTTGACCTATCGCGGCTACGACGTGCGCGAACTCGCCGCCGATGCCCAGTTTGAAGAAGTCGCCTACCTGCTGCTCTACGGCGAACTGCCGACCAAAGCCGAACTGGTCGCCTACACCGCCAAGCTCGGCAAACTGCGCGACCTGCCCCAGGCGCTGAAAGAAGTGCTGGAACGCATCCCCGCCGACGCGCACCCGATGGACGTGATGCGCACCGGTTGCTCGTTCCTGGGCAATATCGAGCCGGAGAAAGACTTCTCCGTGCAGCGCGACGTGACCGACCGCCTGCTCGCCGCGTTCCCGGCGATCATGTGCTACTGGTACCGCTTCAGCCACGACGGCCAGCGCATCAACTGCGTGACCGACGAGCCGAGCATCGGCGGGCACTTCCTGCACCTGCTGCACGACAAGAAACCCAGCGACTTGCACGTCAAGGTGATGAACGTGTCGCTGATTCTCTACGCCGAGCACGAATTCAATGCCTCGACCTTCACCGCCCGCGTGTGTGCGTCGACCCTGTCGGACCTGTATTCCTGCGTCACCGCCGCCATCGGCTCCTTGCGTGGCCCGCTGCACGGTGGTGCCAACGAAGCGGCGATGGAGATGATCGAGCGTTTCTCTTCCGCCCAGGAAGCGGTGGAAGGCACCCTCGACATGCTGGCGCGCAAGGACAAGATCATGGGCTTCGGCCACGCGATCTATAAAGACAGCGACCCGCGAAACGAGGTGATCAAGGGTTGGTCGAAAAAACTCGCGGAGGAGGTGGGCGACACCGTGTTGTTCCCGGTTTCCGAAGCCATCGACAAGACCATGTGGGAGCAGAAGAAACTGTTCCCCAACGCCGATTTCTACCATGCCTCGGCGTACCACTTCATGGGCATCCCGACCAAGCTGTTCACCCCGATTTTCGTCTGCTCGCGGCTGACAGGATGGGCAGCTCACGTGTTCGAGCAGCGAGCCAACAACCGCATCATCCGTCCGAGCGCCGAGTACATCGGCGTTGAGCAGCGCAAGTTCGTGCCAATCGAACGTCGCTGAGTGGAGAAACCGCTGATCTTGGGGTGAAAACGGATCAAAAAGGTGGGAGCGGGCTTGCTCGCGAAGGCGGTGTGACAGTCGCCATGTGTGTTGCATGACACACCGCCTTCGC
The DNA here is from genome assembly GCF_013385435.1 of Pseudomonas sp. F9001. Classification (NCBI taxonomy): domain Bacteria; kingdom Pseudomonadati; phylum Pseudomonadota; class Gammaproteobacteria; order Pseudomonadales; family Pseudomonadaceae; genus Pseudomonas; species Pseudomonas sp. F9001. The sequence continues at coordinate 35,211 of NZ_JACAPX010000008.1, read as the reverse complement.
GAGCAAGCCCGCTCCCACATTTTGATCGCATTCCACCTTGGATCAGCACCGGTTCTTCCTTTTGCAACTACTGTGACCGAGTCCTGACGATGAACACTGAACACCGCAAACCGCTCCCCGGCAGCCGCCTCGATTTCTTTGACGCCCGCGCGGCGGTCGATGCAATCACCCCCGGCGCCTACGCCACACTGCCGTACACCTCCCGCGTGCTCGCGGAAAACCTGGTGCGTCGCTGCGACCCCGCAACCCTCAATGCCTCCTTGAGCCAACTGATCGAACGCAAGCGCGATCTCGATTTCCCATGGTTCCCGGCCCGCGTGGTATGCCACGACATCCTCGGCCAGACCGCCCTGGTGGACCTTGCCGGCCTGCGCGACGCCATCGCCCTGCAAGGCGGTGACCCGGCCCAGGTCAACCCGGTGGTGCCGACCCAACTGATCGTCGACCACTCCCTGGCCGTCGAAGCCGGTGGTTTTGACCCGCAGGCGTTCGAGAAAAATCGCGCCATCGAAGACCGTCGCAACGAAGACCGTTTCCACTTTATCGAATGGACCAAAAAGGCCTTCAAGAACGTCGACGTGATCCCGCCGGGCAACGGCATCATGCACCAGATCAACCTGGAGAAAATGTCTCCGGTGATCCAGGTACGTGACGGCGTGGCCTTCCCGGATACCTGCGTCGGCACCGACAGCCACACGCCTCACGTTGATGCCTTGGGCGTGATCGCCATCGGCGTTGGCGGCCTTGAAGCAGAGAGCGTGATGCTCGGCCGCGCCTCGTGGATGCGCCTGCCGGAAAGTGTTGGCGTGGAGCTGACGGGCAAGCTGCAACCGGGCATCACCGCCACCGACATGGTGCTGGCGCTGACCGAGTTCCTGCGCAAGCAGAAGGTCGTGGGTGCGTGGCTGGAGTTCTTCGGTGAAGGTGCTTCGGCGCTGACTCTGGGTGACCGCGCCACCATCTCCAACATGGCCCCGGAATACGGCGCCACCGCCGCGATGTTTTACATCGACCAACAGACCATCGCCTACCTGAAACTCACCGGCCGTGAAGACGAACAAGTCACCCTGGTGGAGCAGTACGCTCGCCACACCGGCCTGTGGGCGGACGACCTCAAGGGCGCGCAATACGAGCGTGGCCTGAGCTTCGATTTGTCCTCGGTGGTGCGCAACATGGCCGGCCCGAGCAACCCCCACGCCCGCGTCGCCACCAGCGACCTGGCGGCCAAGGGCATCTCCGGCCAGTGGGATGACGTGCCGGGGCAAATGCCCGACGGCGCGGTGATCATCGCCGCCATCACCAGTTGCACCAACACCAGCAACCCGCGCAACGTGATTGCCGCCGGCCTGCTGGCACGCAATGCCAACAAGCTCGGCCTGGCCCGCAAGCCGTGGGTCAAGTCGTCCCTGGCACCGGGTTCGAAAACCGTGGCGATGTACCTCGACGAAGCCGGGCTGACCACCGAGCTGGAGCAACTCGGTTTTGGTGTCGTGGCGTTCGCCTGCACCACCTGCAACGGCATGTCCGGCGCACTCGACCCGGTGATCCAGCAAGAGATCATCGACCGCGACCTGTACGCCACCGCCGTGCTTTCGGGTAACCGCAACTTCGACGGCCGTATCCACCCGTACGCCAAGCAAGCGTTCCTCGCGTCGCCGCCGCTGGTGGTGGCTTATGCGATTGCCGGCACCATCCGTTTCGACATCGAAAAAGACGTGCTGGGCCTGGACGCCAATGGCAAGGAAATCCGCCTCAAGGACATCTGGCCAAGCGACGAAGAAATCGACGCGGTGGTCAAGGCGTCGGTCAAGCCGGAGCAGTTTCGCCAGGTGTACATCCCGATGTTCGCGATCCACGAAGACACCGGCCCGAAGGTCACGCCGCTGTACGACTGGCGCCCGCAGAGCACCTACATCCGTCGCCCGCCGTACTGGGAAGGTGCCCTGGCCGGTGCACGTCCGCTCAAGGGCATGCGCCCGCTGGCGGTGCTGCCGGACAACATCACCACCGATCACCTGTCGCCGTCCAACGCGATCATGCCGGGCAGCGCCGCCGGTGAATACCTGGCGAAAATGGGCCTGCCGGAAGTCGACTTCAACTCTTACGCGACCCATCGTGGCGACCACTTGACCGCGCAGCGCGCCACCTTCGCCAACCCGAAACTGTTCAATGAAATGGTGGTTGAAGACGGTAAGGTCAAGCAGGGTTCGCTGGCGCGCCTGGAGCCGGAAGGCAAGGTCACGCGCATGTGGGAAGCCATCGAAACCTACATGGAGCGCAAGCAGCCGCTGATCATCATTGCCGGCGCCGACTACGGCCAGGGTTCGTCCCGGGACTGGGCGGCCAAGGGCGTACGCCTGGCCGGTGTTGAAGCGATTGCCGCCGAAGGTTTCGAGCGCATCCACCGCACCAACCTGGTGGGCATGGGCGTGCTGCCGCTGGAGTTCCTGCCGGGCACCGACCGCAAGACCCTGAAGATCGACGGCACGGAAACCTACGACGTGATCGGCGAACGCACCCCGCGTGCGCAACTGACGTTGCTGATCAACCGCAAGAACGGCGAGCGTGTCGAGGTGCCGGTGACCTGCCGCCTGGACACGGCTGAAGAAGTGTCGATCTACGAGGCGGGCGGCGTGTTGCAACGTTTTGCCCAGGACTTCCTGGAATCGGCTGTAACTGCCTGATAACTGCGGCCGGGGTCAACGCCCCGGCCCATGAGGACCACCATGGCACACGTACCGCAGATCAAGATTCCCGCCACCTACATGCGTGGCGGCACCAGCAAAGGCGTGTTTTTCAGCCTCAAGGATTTGCCCGAATCGGCCCAGGTGCCGGGCGCGGCGCGGGATGCGTTGTTGTTGCGGGTGATCGGCAGCCCCGACCCGTATGACAAGCAAATCGACGGCATGGGCGGCGCGACTTCCAGCACCAGCAAAACCGTGATCCTGGCCAAAAGTACCCGCGCCGATCACGACGTGGATTACCTGTTCGGCCAGGTGTCCATCGACAAACCGTTCGTGGACTGGAGCGGCAACTGCGGCAACCTGTCGGCGGCGGTGGGTTCGTTCGCCATCAGCGCCGGCCTGGTAGATGCCGCGCGCATTCCGCACAACGGCGTGGCTGTGGTGCGGGTGTGGCAGGCGAATATCGCCAAGACCATCATCGCTCACGTACCGATCACCGACGGTGCGGTGCAGGAAACCGGCGACTTCGAACTCGACGGCGTGACCTTCCCGGCCGCCGAGGTGCAGTTGGAATTCATGGACCCGGCGGCGGAAGAAGAGGGCGGCGGTGGCTCGATGTTCCCTACCGGCAACCTGGTGGATGACCTGGAAGTGCCGGGTGTCGGCACGTTCAAGGCGACGCTGATCAATGCCGGGATTCCCACCATCTTCATCAACGCCCAGGACCTGGGTTACACCGGCACCGAGTTGCAGGGCGCGATCAATGGCGACCCCAAGGCCCTGGCGATGTTTGAAACCATCCGCGCCCATGGTGCGCTGCGCATGGGCTTGATCAAGCACCTGGACGAGGCGGCCCAGCGTCAGCACACGCCGAAGGTGGCGTTTGTGGCGCGGCCTGCGGATTACGTGGCGTCCAGCGGCAAGGCGATCAAGGCGGGTGATGTCGACCTGCTGGTGCGGGCGCTGTCCATGGGCAAGTTGCACCACGCGATGATGGGCACGGCGGCGGTGGCGATTGGCACGGCGGCGGCGATTTCCGGCACGCTGGTGAATTTGGCGGCGGGCGGCGTGGAGCGTAATGCGGTGCGGTTCGGGCATCCCTCCGGGACGTTGCGCGTAGGCGCCGAGGCCAGCCAGGTCGACGGTGAATGGGTCGTGAAAAAAGCCATCATGAGCCGCAGTGCGCGAGTGTTGATGGAAGGGTTCGTACGCGTCCCCGGCGACGCTTTCTAACCGATCGTTCCCACGCTCTGCGTGGGAATGCATCCCGTGACGCTCTGCGTCACCCTTGCGCCGTACGGGACGCGAAGCGTCCAAGGCGGCGTTCCCACGCAGAGCGTGGGAACGAACACCCTGACCCTGAGGATGGACCACACCTAACCCACTTTGGAGTACTGCCATGAGCGCCAACGTCGACCAGAACAACCGCCCCGACTACGACCAGGTCCTGCAGGACATCGCCGACTACGTACTGAGTTTCAGGATCGAATCCCGCGATGCCCTCGACACCGCCCGCAACTGCCTGATGGACACCCTCGGTTGCGGCCTGCTGGCCCTGCGTTTCCCGGAGTGCACCAAACACCTGGGGCCGATCGTCGAAGGCACGGTGGTGCCGTTCGGCGCACGGGTGCCGGGCACCTCGTTCCGCCTGGACCCGGTCAAGGCCGCATGGGACATCGGCTGCATCGTGCGCTGGCTCGACTACAACGACACCTGGCTTGCCGCCGAATGGGGTCACCCTTCCGATAACCTCGGTGGCATCCTCGCGGTCGCCGACCATCTCTCGCAAAAACGCGTGGCCAACGGCGACGCACCGCTGACCGTGCGGGCAGTGCTTGAGGCGATGATCATGGCCCACGAAATCCAGGGTGTGATTGCCCTGGAAAATTCCTTCAACCGTGTCGGCCTTGACCACGTGCTGCTGGTGAAAGTCGCCTCCACCGCCGTCACCGCCAAGCTGATGGGCGCCAACCGTGAGCAACTGCTGTCGGCCCTGTCCCAGGCGTTTGTCGATGGCCAGGCATTGCGTACTTATCGTCATGCGCCGAATGCCGGTTCGCGCAAGTCGTGGGCGGCGGGGGATGCGTCGAGTCGCGGGGTGCGCCTGGCGGATATCGCCATGCGCGGCGAGATGGGCATTCCCGGTGTGTTGAGCGCGCCGCAGTGGGGCTTCTATGACGTGCTGTTCAGCCACACCAACAAGGACCTGGCGCTCAAGCCCGAAGACAAGCGCGCCTTCAGCCTGTCGCAGCCCTACGGCACGTATGTGATGGAGAACGTACTGTTCAAGATCAGCTTCCCCGCCGAGTTCCACGCACAAACCGCCTGTGAAGCGGCGGTCACCTTGCACCCGCAAGTGAAGAATCGCCTGCATGAGATCGACAGGATTGTGATCACCACCCACGAATCGGCGATCCGGATCATCTCCAAGGTCGGGCAGTTGGCCAACGCGGCGGACCGCGATCATTGCCTCCAGTACATGACCGCCGTACCGCTGGCGTTTGGCAACCTGGTGGCCGAGCAATACGAAGATGAATTCCACGCGGCCCATCCGATCATTGATGAGCTGCGGGAGAAGATGGTCATCGTCGAAGAGCCGCGCTACAGCCGCGAATACCTGGAGGCCGACAAGCGCTCCATCGCCAATGCGGTGCAGGTGTTCTTCAAGGATGGTTCCAGCACCGAACAGGTGGCCGTGGAATACCCGATTGGCCACCGTCGCCGTCGGGTGGATGGCATTCCGTTGCTGGAAGACAAGTTCAAGGCCAACCTGGCGACCCGGTTTACCGCGCAGCGCAGTGCCGAGATTTTTGCGCTGTGCAAGGATCAGGCACGGCTTGAGGCCACTGCGGTAAACCGGTTTGTGGACCTGTTCGTCATCTGAAGAACACCACTGGTCAAATGTGGGAGCGGGCTTGCTCGCGAATGCGGAGTGTCAGCCAATACATATATGGCTGATCCACCGCATTCGCGAGCAAGCCCGCTCCCACATTAAACCTACATGCTGCCTTCCACATCATCCAGGCTGAATGTCTCGGTATGGTCGTCATAGGAGAAGATCTCCGCATACCGCCCCCAGGCCACCACGCTTTCCAGGGTTTTCTCCACAAAGGCTTCCGTCATCGAGTCTTCCAGTTCCTGCTCGAAGCGCACCCGTGGCGCCCGGTGGCCGCTGCGCTCAAGCAACACCTGGTGAATGCGCGCGGCCAATGGCACGTGGCGGATCAAGTGTTCGGCGAACAGGGTTTTACGCTCCTGGGTGCCGTAGTCGGCGAACAGTTTGCCGGCATCGGTCAGGGTAATATCGGCACCCTTGAGTTCGGCGAAGCCCAAATGCTCAAGCATCTCCGCCACCGGGAACAGATCGTCGACTTCCAGCAAACGCCGTTCAGCCACGGTCGGCAGGCCGGCGTGGCCGTTGTAGGGCTCGGCGGCCAGGGTTTCGATCAGGCCAGCCATCAGGTTGGTGGAGACTTCCGGCAACAGGCTGCCCATTTTCAGCTCAGGCAAACCTCTGCTCGCGTCGGCGCTGCGGCGGTCGGTCATCAGGGCGTAGATGTCGTCGACCATTTGCCGGAAGGTCGGGTCCAGGCGGTTGCGCGGGTGGGCAAACGGCACCTTGATCTCGGCCACCACCCGGCCAGGGTTGGACGACAGCACCAGGATGCGGTCGCACATCAGCACCGCTTCTTCGATGTTGTGGGTCACGATCAGGATCGACTTGATCGGCAGCTGCTTGCCGCTCCACAGATCCAGCAGGTCGGTGCGCAGGGTTTCGGCGGTGAGCACGTCCAGCGCCGAGAACGGTTCGTCCATCAGCAACAGGGTCGGGTTGACCACCAACCCGCGGGCGAAACCCACGCGTTGGCGCATGCCGCCGGACAGTTCGCGCGGGTAGGCGTTTTCAAAACCGTCCAGGCCGATCAGGTCGATGGCCGCCAGGGCGCGCCTGCGGGATTCCTTGCGCTCGACCTGCAAGGCTTGCAGGCCGGCCTCGACGTTTTCCAGCACGGTCAGCCACGGGAACAGTGCGAAGGTCTGGAACACCATGGCCACGCCTTCGGCCGGGCCGGTGAGTGGCGCGCCGTTGTAGCGCACTTCGCCCGACGACGGCTGAATCAGCCCGGCGATGATGCGCAGCAAGGTCGACTTGCCCGAGCCGGACCGGCCGAGCATGCCGACAATCTCGCCTTCGTGCAGGCTCAAGTTCACGCCGCTGAGGACTTGCAGCTCGTCTTTACCTTTGCCGAACACCCGGTTCACGTTTTTCAACGAGTAGATTTCCGGAGTGTCGGCGGCATGCTCGGTATAGGTAGTCATCACAGCGAGTCCCATCAATTCAGACGAAGTTTGTTTTCAGCCATGGCGTACATCGGCCGCCACACAGCGCGGTTGAACGCCACCACGAAGATCGACATCACCACCACGCCCAGGGCGATCTTCGGGAAGTCGCCGGCCGCGGTGGTCTGGGCGATGTAGGCGCCCAGCCCGTGGGCGACCACGTTGTCGTGGCCCCAGGACACGTACTCGGACACGATACTGGCGTTCCAGGCACCCCCCGAGGCGGTAATCGCGCCGGTGACGTAGTACGGGAAAATCCCCGGCAGCATCACCTTGCGCCACCACAACCAGCCGCGAATGCGGAAGTTGGCGGCGGCTTCCTTGAAGTCATTCGGGAACGCGCTGGCTCCGGCGATCACGTTGAACAGGATGTACCACTGGGTGCCCAGCACAATCAGCGGGCTCAGCCAGATATCCGGGTTGAGGTTGTAGTGCAGGATCACGATGACGAACACCGGGAACAGCAGGTTCGCCGGGAAGGCCGCAAGGAACTGCGCCAGCGGCTGGATTTTTTCCGCAAGCGCAGGGCGCAAGCCGATCATCACGCCCAACGGCACCCAGATCAGCGAGGCGATCAGGATCAGGCCGACCACCCGCAACAATGTGATCAGCCCTAGCACGAATACATGGCCGACTTCGGCCAGGGTCACTTCAGTGCCGACGTACTGCACGATGTGATACAGCGCATAAGCGGCCAGCAGCGCGATGAGTGCGCCCCATACCCAGTCGATCACTTTTGACGCTTTCGGGGTTTCTGCCGGCAGCGCCTTGAGTGCACCGCCCGCCAGGCTGAAGCGCTTGTTGCCAATGCGGCTGATGGCGCGGGTGACAGGCCGCAGGATGCGCTGGACGATGCGCGTGCGCTGGATCAGGTTCAGCAGCCAGGATTGCGGCGCGGCACCCTGGGAGGCGGTGGTTTCCATGCGGAACTTGTCGGCCCAGGCCACCAGTGGGCGGAACAGGAACTGGTCGTACATCAGGATGACCACAATCATCGCCAGGATCACGTAGCCCACGGCGTGCAGGTCTTTCTGGGCAATCGCCAGGGCCAGGTATGAGCCCACGCCCGGCAAGGTGATGGTCTTGTCGCCGACGGTAATGGCCTCGGAGGCGACCACGAAAAACCAGCCGCCGGACATGCTCATCATCATGTTCCACACCAGCCCGGGCATGGCGAAGGGCACGTCGAGCTTCCAGAACCGCTGCCAACCGGAAAGCCGCAGGTTGGTCGACACTTCCACCAGGTCATGGGGCAGCATGCGCAGCGACTGGTAGAAGCTGAACGTCATGTTCCAGGCCTGGCTGGTGAAAATCGCAAAGATGGCCGCGAACTCCGCGCCGAGCACACGCCCGGGGAACAGCAGCAGGAAGAACGTCACCGTGAACGAGATGTAACCCAGCACTGGTACCGATTGCAGGATGTCGAGCACGGGCACCAGCAGTTTCTCGGCGCGCCGGCTTTTGGCGGCCAGGGTGCCGTACAACAGGGTGAACACCAGCGCTGCAACCATCGCCGCGAGCATGCGCATCGTGGTGCGCATCGCGTATTCCGGCAGGTTGGCCGGGTCCAGCGAGATCACTTCACTCTGCAGGGTGGCGATGGGCGCCCAGGTTTCCCGTGCAGTGATGGAGAAAAACAGTAAAAAGCCGATCACCAGGGGCAGGGCGACCAAATCCCAGCGGTTGGGTAGCAAGCGCAATGTGGATGCAGGGATGTAGTGACGGAACACTCTTTTCATAGGCAGTCATTCCTGCAGCGTTCAGGTTCAGGGGCGTGATGGGAGTGAGCTTAGCTGCTGCACGAATGACCCACCGAGAAGGGCGGGCGCTGTTTTCGCGAGTCAGGGGCAACGAGGCGTTGCTGGCGGGATTGTACGTTTCTGAATGTTACAAGCGCATAAATTTGCTGTCAGTTTCCTGTACGAACGGCGACTAGGGCGTCGGCGCCCCGGTCGTCGCTCGGCGGTTATTCAAACCGCAGGATCACCCTGCGATTGTGTTTGCTCTTCTTCTCGATTTTTTCGCAGAACACCCGGCCGATTTCTTCGGTATTGGTCACATGGGTGCCGCCGCAGGGCTGGATATCGATCCCGGCGATTTCAATCACCCGAACTGCCCCCTGGATGACCGGTGGCGCCACCGCCTGGGTGCGAGTGATCTGCAGCAGGGTTGAATACTCCGAGGCGGGCATGGACAGGGTTTTCACCCCATGAGCCTGTTCGATCAAGGCATTGAGGTCACGGGTGATGGTCTCTTTGTCGAGGGTCATTTCCGGCAGGTCGAAATCCAGGCGGCCCTTGTCGGCGCCGATGCTGCAACCGGTCACCGGAGCGTCGATGATCGAGCACAGGAGGTGCAGGCAAGTGTGCATTTTCATGTGCTGGTAGCGACGTTCCCAGTCCAGGCTGGCGTCGACCTGCATCCCGGCGGCCAGTTGCTCGGGGCAGTGTTCTACCTGGTGCCAGATGATCGAGCGCAGCACCGGGTCACGCACGGTGCCGGTGATGTCGACGCGGCTGCCGTCGGGCAGGATGAAATGGCCGGTGTCCCCCGGTTGGCCGCCGCCGGTGGGGTAGAACAGCGTGTGCTCCAGGGCGATTCCCTGTTCGCTGACGGCAATCACCCGCGCACTGAAGGCATTCTGGTAAGGCGCGCTGTCGAACAGCGCGAGGGTTTCCATGGTGTGCACGGACATGTTCAACCTCCGACGATCAGTGGGCTGGCTTGCAGCAGGCGACGAACCATCGCGCTCAAGCCAGGAGGAGATAGCAGGGTGATTTCAAATTCGGGCCCGGTCACTTTCAGGTTCAGCGGCAGGCGCGGCGGGTAGGCGTTGGTTTCGATGTGCCGCAGGCGGAATTGCAGGTGATGACGTTCCTTGACTGTCGGCTCCAGCAGCAGGCCGGGCAGGGGATGAAAGTCAGCGTCCAATACCGTCACCTTGTGGCTGGCGTTGACTTCGCCCACCACGTGCAGGCGTTCGTCGAGGGCAAACGCGCCGAGGTAATTGCTGTGGTCCGACTCATCGTTTTTCTGCAACTGGATCTGGTTGACCACCTTGACCTTGGTGCCGGCCGGCACGTCCTGGGTGATCACGCAGGACGGACTGATGAACACGTTGTCACCGATCAGCACGTAACCGAGCACCCGCGCGCCGGAGCCGACTTCCACGTTGTTGCCCAGCCGCGGGTGGCGCTTGCCGTCCGGGTTGTTGGCGATGCCCCGGGCGCCGAGAGTCACGCCGCAGAGGATGTAGCAGTCGTTGCCGATCTCGCAGGTTTCACCGATGACCGTGCCGTAACCGTGGTCCAGCACAAAGCGCCGGCCGATCCGCGCTGCGGGGTGAATTTCGGCGCCGGACAGGATCTTGCCCTGGTTGCTCAGCTTCAGGGCGATGGCGGAAAACACGCCGTTGTTCTTGTCCGGGAAATTCCACACCAGGTGGGCCAGGCGGTAATACAGCACGGCCTTGAACGAGGCGTAGGACTCCAGGATCAGCTCTCCGCGCCCACGGGACGCCGGGTCGCGCCAGGCATAGGCGATCAGGTCTTCGGCCACCGCCTGGGCCGCCGCCTGGATCAGCGGCGCGAGATGCGCCTCCAGCTGCTTCAACTGCGCAGGCGTGAGCGTGGTGATGAGGTGGGTGAGCAACTCATCGTGTAGCTGTTGCATGTCGATAAAGCCCCCCATGGAGGCACCCCCGCAATAGTTGTTATTCAAAACAGGGCAGATAGCTGTCGGCACTGTCGTAGACCATGGTCAGCACGACGGTGTCGGTGGGCAGCTCCGGCGCCAGCTTGGCGATGGCTACCATGTTGGCGGCCGACGACAGCCCGAGGCTGATGGCGTCGGTGCGCATGATGCGTTTGATCATGTCGAGGCATTCCTGGCGCGACACCTTGAGCATCCCGTCAATGATCGCGACGTTGAGAATGCTCGGGATCAAGCCGATCGACAGGCCCTGGATATGGTGCGGCGCATGGCGGTCGCTGAGCAGGTCGCACTCTTCCGGCTCCACCCCCATCACGCGGATCGCCGGCCAGGTGCTCTTGAGGGTTTCGCCGATGCCGGTGATATGGCCCCCGGTGCCGATGCCGCTGACGAAGTAGTCCACACGCAGCTCGCCGAAGGCGCGGATGATTTCCCGGGCGGTGGTGTCACGGTGGGTCTGCGGGTTGGCGCCGTTGCGCTGCTGGTTGAGCATCACGTAGCTGGGGTTTTCCAGCTGCAGCTCCATGCACTTTTCGCCGTGGGAATTGTTGCCCAGGCGGCTGTCCGACAGCACCACCCTGGCGCCGTACAGGCGCAGCAGTTTCTGCTTCTCGGGGCTGTAGTTGTCGGGGATCACCAGCACCACTTTGTAGCCCAGCACGTTACCGGCCATCACCAGGCCGATGCCGGTGTTGCCGCCGCTGGGCTCAATGATGGTTTGCCCTGAGCCACGAATCAGAATGCCCCGGCGCTCGGCGTCGAGGATCATGCCCAGGGCGATGCGTGCCTTGTGGCTACCGCCGGGGTTGAGGGATTCCAGCTTGGCGTAGACCTCGATGCCGAGGTCTTCGGAAAACTGTTCCAGGCGCACGATGGGCGTTTGGCCAATGGCGTCGAGTATCGAGTTATGCAACATCAAGTAAGAGCCCATGGCCGCTGATCAGTACAAAGGCATGTCGGGTTCGACGTCGCGAACCCAGTGTTTCATGCCACCTTGCAGTACTTTGGTGTTGGCGAATCCGGCGGCCAGCAAGGTGCTGGCGGCTTGCTCCGCGCGGGTCCCGGCGTAGCAGATGAGGTAGTGGGTGTTGTCGCGGCTGAGGTTGGCGAGTTGCCCGTCGAGCTCGGCCAGCGGGATGTGCACCACCCCCGGCAACTTGCACACTTCCAGCTCGCTGGCGTCCCGCACATCCAGCAGTACGTCGGCCTTGCTGTGTTGCTCGAGCAGTTGCTTGAGCACCCGCGGCTTGATGTAGCGCTCTTCAGCCAGCGACGGTTGGCTTGGCAGGGCGTCGGCGCAGACGGCGGGGGCGATGGTTTGGCTGTGGCGCAGTTCCGAGCAGCAAGGGCAGTCGGCGCGGCGCTTGAAGCGGATCTCGCTGAACTTCATCGCCAGCGCATCAAAGCGCATCAGCCGGCCCGAGAGTGGTTCGCCAATGCCGATCAGCAGCTTGATCGCCTCGGTGGCCTGGATCATCCCGACCACCCCGGGTAATACGCCGATGACCCCGCCGGCGCTGCAGTTGGGCGCCAGTTCCGCCGGTGGTGCCTGGGGAAACAGGCAGCGATAGCACGGCCCGCCTTTATAGTTGAGCACGCTGATCTGCCCGTCGAAGCGGTAGATGGCGCCGTACACCAACGGCTTGCCCAACTGCACGCAAGCGTCGTTGACCAGGTAGCGGGTTTCGAAATTGTCGGTGCCGTCGATCACCAGGTCATAGGCGCCCACCAGTTCCAGGGCGTTGTCGGTGTTGAAGGCGGTGTCGTAGGTGTTGATCTGGATGTGGCTGTTGAGGTCCTGCAAGCGCTGCTTGGCGGACTCGACCTTGGGCAGGCCCAAGGTGCTGTTGCCGTGGACGATCTGGCGTTGCAGGTTGCTGCTTTCCACCACGTCGAAATCCACCAGCCCCAGGGTGCCGATGCCGGCTGCCGCCAGGTACAGGCTGATGGGCGAACCGAGGCCGCCGGTGCCGATGATCAGCACGCGGGCTTTCTTCAGGTTCAACTGGCCTTCGCGGCCGACGCCGGGCAGGGTGATGTGGCGCACGTAGCGCTGCACTTCTTCGTTGCTCAGTTGGTCGACGTCCATGCCGCCGGAAGTGGCCAGCAACACTTCGATTTTGGCTTTTTCGGGCAACCGGTCGTTGGCGTCGATCAGTTCCTCTTCGGCGGTGAACAGGAAGTGTTCCTTGAGCTGGTTGTTCTCGTAGAGCAGGTGCGCCCGCAATTGCGGGTGCTCGATGCAGAGGTTTTCAATGACTTCGCGCAATGTCGATCCGGCACCCTCGAGGGTCGATGCTGGCAGCTTGGCCACGCGGACCAGGATGTCGGGGAAAGAGACAGCGTTCATGCACAACTCCGTTTGCAGGTCGTTGAAGGGTTTTTGGGCGAAGTGTTTGCCATCCCAGGCAAACAGCTTGGAACCTTGGGTCTTGCCCTGGCGAACATCCACCACCAGGTAGCTTACGGGGTAGATCGGCTCGCCCATGAAAAGGGCCTTGTCCTGGTCTTCGTCGCTGAAATACGCGCCGACGTCAGGGTGGGAGTGGTAGATCACCACCACCGGGTTATCACCGCGAAACGCCTTGTTCATCATCAGCGTGTCGGCCACCGAAAAGGTGTAGCCGTTGGCGGCGCTGCGTGAATACATATCCGGGTTCTTGCTGTGCAGCTCGTTCTGGATGTTGCTGCCCAGGTACACGCTGCCATCGGCGAAAACGAAACCGCAGCATTCCTCGGGGTAGCTGCGGTCGGCGTGGGCGTAGATCTGCTCCAGTGCGCTTGGGCTCAGGACCTTCATCTCAGTTTTTCTTCGCCAGGAGCTTTTCGATGGGCAGCTTGGTGATGGCAAAGCCGGCCAGCAGGATCGCCGAATACATCATCAGGTCCCTGGAAATCTGCACGCCCTCGTACCAGGCCCCGATGATCACCGCGAACACCGGGAAGATGATGAACACGAAGGACAAAATGATCGGGCTCAGGCGCTTGAGCAGCATGAAATACACGATAAAACCGCCCACCGAGGCCACCAGCCCGAGGTAGAACAGCGCACTCCAGGACCGCAGGGTGATGTCTTCAAAGGTCGGGGTTTCAAACCACAGCCCGGCGACAAACAGCATCAACCCGGCGATGCCGATGGGCAGGGTGTTGTAGGTGATCACGCTGATGGCACTGCCTTGTTTCTTGGTAATCACGTAGCACAAGGCATGCATGATCGCGGCGGCGAGGATCGCCAGCACGCCGAAGAACTCGGCATGGTCCAGGTGCAGGCCCTGGCTCTTGATGATCATGTACAGGCTGCCGAAACCGATGGCGATACCGATCACCTGGGAAAAGTAGATGCGCTCGCGCAGGAACAGCGCGGAGAAAATCAGGATAAATACCGGCATGCAGCTGAACAGCAGCGCGGTGAGGCCGGACGAGACATGCATTTCGCCGTAGTTGAGCAGGTAATACGGAACGCTGAAGTAGGACAGCGTCACAAACACGAAGAACCAGCGGCTTTCCCGGGGAAACAGGATCGGCTCGCGGCGCACCCAGGCGAAACACAGGAACAGCGGAAACGCGATCAGGAACCGCAGCCCGGCGGAGGTCAGCGGTGGCACGCTTTCCACAGCGATCTTGATGCCCAGCCAGGTAGTGCCCCAGCTGAGACACACGATCAGGAACATCACACTGGTAATCAGCCCGGCCAACCACTGCTTGTGAGTTTTTGTTTTTTCAGCATTTTCGAGAACGGCGGACATTGGCATCGTGACATTGCTTCCATGAGACCGAATTGACCTCTATATTGAGTGCCATGATTCGGTGATTGAACCCGTAAAAGCACACTATTAGGGCGAATGATGGCTGTCAAAACAAATATTGACATGGTGTCAATTATGCGGGAAGGACTCTCCAACGGGCAGGGCGTGAAGTACAAGCGCCTGTCCGATGTCATGGAGCGAGGCATCCTTGAAGGCTTGATTGAACCGGGAAGAAAACTGCCGCCTCATCGGGTGCTTTCCGACAATCTGGGGGTAACCATTGGCACCATCAGCCGCGCCTACGGTGAGCTGGAACGCCTGGGGCTGGTAGTGGCGCGGGTCGGCGACGGCACCTTCGTGCGCAAGCGTGGGATGGAGCGCCAGCGTGATGAAGGCTTTCGCAACTTCAGCGACGAGCCGCGGCAATACTTTGATATGAGCCGCAACATGCACATCCCCGGGCAGGAGACCACGTTCCTGGCCCAGAGCTTCCAGACGCTGGCGAACAACGCCAAGTTCTTGCAGGACATCAGTGCCTACACCCCGGATGCCGGGCTGCCGCGTTACCGGGCGGCGGGTGCGCAGTGGTTGGTGCAGCGGGATTTCCACCCGATTCCCGAGCAGGTGATTTGCGTGAACGGCGGCCAGCATGGGTTGCTCTGCGCAATGATGGCGCTGTTGCGAGCCGGCGATACGGTGGTGACCGAACAGTTGACCTATCCAGGGTTGATCACCGCCGCGCGCATGCTGGGCATCCGCCTGATCGGCCTGGAAATGGATGAAGAAGGGCTGCTGCCGGGGGCGCTGGATGAAGTCTGCCGCAATCACCGGGTGTCGGCGTTGTATTGCACGCCGACCATCCAGAATCCTACGACAGCGGTGCTATCGGTCGCGCGCCGTGAGGCATTGGTGAAGGTCTGTCGGGAACACAACCTGCTGATTCTCGAGGATGAGGCCCACGGTGTGCTGGTGGAAGACCGTCCGCCGCCCCTGAGTCATTTTGCCCCGGAGCGTACGATTCTGATCAGCAGCCTGAGCAAGGCGGTATCGGCAGGCTTGCGCGTTGGGTACGTGCATGCACCGCCGGCGCTGGTCAGCCGGATTTCTGCGGCCTTGCGTTCCACCTGCTGGATGGCCACGCCGGTCACCCTGGAACTGGCGACCCAGTGGATCGAAAACGGCACGGCGGAACACCTGTTGCACCAGCAGATCCAGGAAATCAGCCGCCGCAAGGCGCTGGTGGAAGGTTTGTTGATCGGGCTGGAGTACCGCACTCACCTGAACAGCCCGCACTTCTGGATCGAAGTCCCGGAGCCATGGCGCGCGTCGGAAATCGAGGCGGAGTTAAAGCAG
The DNA here is from genome assembly GCF_013385435.1 of Pseudomonas sp. F9001. Lineage (NCBI taxonomy): Bacteria > Pseudomonadati > Pseudomonadota > Gammaproteobacteria > Pseudomonadales > Pseudomonadaceae > Pseudomonas > Pseudomonas sp. F9001. Next base: position 19,376 of record NZ_JACAPX010000008.1, on the reverse strand, counting down.
AACAATTACCTGATTGCGACAGCCGAAGCGTTTGCCGTGGGGCAGACGGCGGTGCCGCAATTCATTCGGGCGAGCATCTGCAATACGTCGGGGGATGATCAGTTGCTGCTGGATGGGTTCGATGCGCTGGCGACGGCGCTGGGGCAGGGCGGGGGGCGGTTTCACCTGTGAACCCAACAGCTTGTGTGAACATGACCCCTGTGGCGAGGGAGCTTGCTCCCGCTGGGCTGCGAAGCAGCCCCAAAGCCATTCACTAAATACCAGTCGTCTGGTTTGCGACTGCTGCACAGTCGAGCGGGAGCAAGCTGCCTCGCCACAGAAGCTCCCTCGCCACACAAGCACCTTGGCCAGGGCGCGGAGTTACTTGAACCGCCGCTCCACCCCTTTCTCCACCAGTATCTTCGCCGAAATCTCTTCCACCGAAAAATGCGTGGAATTGATGTGCGCAATATTTTCCCGGCGGAACAGATTTTCCACCTCCCGCACTTCAAATTCGCACTGCGCATAGCTGGAGTAACGGCTATTGGGCTTGCGCTCGTTGCGAATCGCCGTCAGGCGGTCCGGGTCGATGGTCAGCCCGAACAGCTTGTGCTGGTGCGCGCGCAGGGCGCTCGGCAGCGTCAGGTGCTCCATGTCGTCTTCGGTCAGCGGGTAGTTGGCCGCGCGAATCCCGAACTGCATGGCCATATAAAGGCAGGTCGGCGTCTTGCCGCAGCGGGACACGCCCACCAGGATCAAATCAGCCTTGTCGTAGTAGTGGGTGCGGGCGCCGTCGTCGTTGTCGAGGGCGAAGTTCACCGCCTCGATCCGCTCCATATAGTTGGAGTTATGGCCAATGGAGTGAGATTTTCCGACAGAGTATGACGAATGTTCACTTAACTCTTGTTCCAGCGGCGCCAGGAAGGTAGAGAAGATGTCGATCATGAAACCATTGGAGGTGGCGAGGATCTCACGAATGTCCTGATTGACGATGGTGTCGAAAATGATCGGACGAAATCCGTCTTTTTCGGCCGCCAGATTGATTTGTTGTACCATGGCTCGCGCTTTATCCACGCTATCGATATAGGGTCGCGTGAATTTGCTGAAGGTAATGTTTTCGAACTGCGCCAGCAGGCTTTGACCCAGGGTTTCGGCTGTAATGCCGGTGCCGTCGGAGATAAAGAAAGCAGATCGTTTCATTTGAGCCTTGGGCCTTAAGCTGATGACGAATCTTGGATATGATAGGCGCGATTTTGCCGTCCCGCAGTGGGCCGCATTCTCACTTATTTTCCAGGTCCAGGCCACAAACGCCGGTAACCGCTCCTACTGAGCCGCCGGCGTCCTGAGCTTTTCCAACACAGAAAGTGGAGAGATCACCTTGGTAGAGTACGTAGTTTCCCTCGATAAGCTCGGCGTCCATGATGTAGAGCACGTAGGGGGCAAGAACGCATCCCTGGGCGAGATGATCAGTAATCTTGCGGGCGCCGGTGTATCGGTGCCAGGTGGTTTTGCCACCACCGCCCAGGCTTACCGTGATTTCCTCGAGTTGAGCGGCCTCAACGATCAGATCCATGCCGCCCTCGATGCGCTGGACGTCGATGACGTCAACGCCCTGGCCAAGACTGGCGCCCAGATCCGTCAATGGATCATGGAAGCCGAGTTCCCCGAGAAGCTCAACGCCGAGATCCGCACCGCGTTTGCCACGCTGTCGGCCGGTAACCCGGACATGGCCGTCGCCGTGCGCTCCTCGGCCACCGCCGAAGACCTGCCAGACGCTTCCTTTGCCGGCCAGCAAGAAACCTTCCTGAACATCCGCGGCGTGGAAAACGTGATCCGCGCAGCCAAGGAAGTGTTTGCCTCCCTCTTTAACGACCGTGCTATTTCCTACCGCGTACACCAGGGTTTCGACCACAAGCTGGTGGCCCTGTCTGCCGGTGTGCAGCGCATGGTGCGTTCGGAAACCGGTACCGCCGGCGTGATGTTCACCCTGGACACCGAATCGGGCTTCCGCGACGTGGTGTTCATCACCGGCGCCTACGGCCTCGGCGAAACCGTCGTACAAGGCGCGGTGAACCCGGACGAATTCTACGTCCACAAACACACCCTTGAAGCCGGCCGCCCGGCCATCCTGCGCCGCAACCTGGGCAGCAAGGCGATCAAGATGATCTACGGCGACGAGGCCAAGGCCGGTCGCTCGGTGAAAACCGTTGATGTCGACAAGGCCGAACGCGCGCGTTTCTGCCTGACCGACGCCGAAGTCAGCGAACTGGCCAAACAAGCGATGATCATCGAGAAGCACTACAAGTGCCCGATGGACATCGAATGGGCCAAGGACGGCGACGACGGCAAGCTGTACATCGTCCAGGCCCGCCCTGAGACCGTGAAGAGCCGCACCTCGGCCAACGTCATGGAACGCTACCTGTTGAAAGAAACCGGCACCGTGCTGGTGGAAGGCCGTGCCATCGGCCAGCGCATCGGCGCCGGCAAGGTGCGGATCATCAAGGACGTGTCCGAGATGGACAAGGTCCAGCCAGGCGACGTGCTGGTCTCCGACATGACCGACCCGGACTGGGAACCGGTGATGAAGCGCGCCAGCGCCATCGTCACCAACCGTGGCGGGCGTACCTGCCACGCGGCGATCATCGCCCGCGAGCTGGGGATTCCGGCAGTGGTCGGTTGCGGTAACGCCACCCAACTGTTGAAAGACGGCCAGGGCGTAACCGTGTCCTGCGCTGAAGGCGACACCGGCTTCATCTTCGAAGGTGAGCTGGGCTTCGATATCAAGCAAAACTCCATCGACGCCATGCCCGACCTGCCGTTCAAGATCATGATGAACGTCGGCAACCCGGACCGCGCCTTCGATTTCGCGCAATTGCCGAACGCCGGTGTGGGCCTGGCCCGCCTGGAGTTCATCATCAACCGCATGATCGGTGTGCACCCCAAGGCCCTGCTGAACTACGACGGCCTGCCGCCGGACATCAAGGAAAGCGTCGACAAGCGCATCGCCGGCTACAACGACCCGGTGGGCTTCTACGTCGAGAAGCTGGTGGAAGGCATCAGCACCCTGGCAGCGGCGTTCTACCCGAAAAAGGTCATCGTGCGCCTGTCGGACTTCAAGTCCAACGAGTACGCCAACCTGATCGGCGGCAAGCTTTACGAGCCGGAAGAAGAAAACCCGATGCTGGGCTTCCGTGGCGCCTCGCGCTACATCAGCGAAGCCTTCCGTGACTGCTTCGAGCTGGAATGCCGCGCCCTCAAGCGCGTGCGCAACGAGATGGGCCTGACCAACGTCGAAATCATGGTGCCGTTCGTGCGCACCCTGGGTGAAGCGAGCCAGGTGGTGGACCTGCTGGCTGAAAACGGCCTGTCCCGTGGCGAGAACGGCCTGCGCGTCATCATGATGTGCGAGCTGCCATCCAATGCCATCCTGGCTGAAGAGTTCCTGGAGTTCTTCGACGGCTTCTCCATCGGTTCCAACGACCTGACCCAGCTGACCCTGGGCCTGGACCGCGACTCCGGGATCATCGCCCACCTGTTCGACGAGCGTAACCCTGCGGTCAAGAAGCTGCTGGCCAACGCCATCCAGGCGTGCAACAAGGCCGGCAAGTACATCGGGATCTGCGGCCAGGGCCCTTCCGATCACCCGGACCTGGCCAAGTGGCTGATGGAGCAGGGCATCGAAAGCGTCTCGCTGAACCCCGATTCCGTACTGGAAACCTGGTTCTTCCTGGCTGAAGGTCAAGCCCAGGCGTAATACGCAACACCCAAAAGTGCCGGTCAACCTTGCGGTTGGCCGGCATTTCTCATTCTGTACAGGGCGGAACTCCTTCCGGACGCCGCCCTTTTTTGTGCAAGAGCATTATGCAAAGCAGCAGCAACCTGTTTCCCGTCGCCTTGATCAGCGCTGAGCGTCGTGGCGACCTGAGTGAAGATGTGTATCGGCTGAAACCCGGCAACAGCCCTGACGGTACCGTCGAACTGGCCGTGACCCGCCTGGGCCTGGCTGACGTCCCGGAAAACCGGGGCGTGCCGGTGGTTTTGTTGCATGGCAGTTTTTCCAACCGCCGCTTCTGGTACTCGCCCAAGGGGATCGGCCTGGGCGCCTACCTGGCGCGCGAAGGGTTTGACGTCTGGATCCCGGAAATGCGCGGTCACGGGCTGTCCCGGCGCAACCAGGACTACGCCAGGAATCGTGTCGCCGACTATGCTCGCTACGACTTGCCGGCCATTGCCGCCTTCGTGCGTGAGCAAAGCGGGCAGATTCCCCACTGGATCGGGCATTCCCTGGGTGGCACAACCCTGGCTGCGGCCCTGGGTGGGCAGCACCTTGGCGCGCCGGCGGTGGCCTCGGTGGCGCTGTTTGGCTGCCAGGTCAGTCGCACGCATTGGCCGTTGAAGTTGCCACCGGTGGAGTGGACCGGTCGCCTGCTCTTGAAACGTTTCGGCCAATTGTCCGGCGCTCGGTGGAAACGCGGCCCGGAGGACGAGCCGGCGGGCGTATTGATTGAAGCCATGCGCTGGAATGGGCTGTTCGGCCGCTTTGGCGAAGGTAAGCAGGATTGGTGGAAAGGCTTGGCCGAGGTTGACGTGCCGCTGTTGGCGGTGAGCGCCGCCGGCGATCACCAGGACCCGGATTGGGCCTGTCGCAAGCTCTTTGAGCAGGTCGGCTCCGAGCATCGCCAATACCTGTGCCTGGGGCGCCAGCAAGGGTTCAGCGGGGATTTCGGGCATGTCGAGATGCTCGTCAGCAAGGCCGCCCAGGCTGAAGTGTGGCCGCTGGTGACGCGCTGGTTGAAAAATCCGCTTACACCTTTGCTGGGGGCGCAGGCGCAGGAACTGGCAGCGGTTTGAGCGCAAGGCTCTATCAGGGGCGTTTCGCTTGTTTGCCGTAGAGGCTAAGATATGACGCGTTGGGTGGTTCTGGTCATATTCAGTCGCGCAGTGGGTCTTGCGTTGCTATCCGATGGGCCTGACTATTCGGCCCGGATTAAAGAACCTTCACGGCAAAGCGTTTCCAGATGTAAGTAAACAGTGGGATGTTTGACACCTTCTTTCACCTACAGGAGTTTCTCGATGAACCATTACCTTACCCCCGACCTGTGTGACGCCTATCCGGAGCTGGTGCAGGTGGTTGAGCCGATGTTCAGCAATTTCGGCGGCCGGGACTCCTTTGGTGGCGAGATCGTGACCATCAAGTGCTTTGAAGACAATTCCCTGGTCAAGGAACAAGCCGAGCTCAATGGCGCCGGCAAGGTGCTGGTGGTCGATGGTGGGGGTTCCCTGCGCCGCGCGTTGCTGGGCGACATGATCGCCGAGAAAGCCGCGAAAAACGGCTGGGAAGGGCTGGTGATCTACGGCTGCATCCGTGATGTCGACGTGATCGCCCAGACCGACCTGGGCGTGCAGGCCCTGGCCAGCCACCCGATGAAGACTGACAAGCGCGGTATTGGCGATTTGAACGTGGCGGTGACATTCGCCGGCGTGACCTTCCGTCCCGGTGAGTACGTGTACGCCGACAATAACGGCGTGATCGTCTCCCCAAGCCCGCTGAAAATGCCTGAATAAATAGCCGTAGCCGACAGGGGTGAGGATGTTCGAGGAAGAAAACGCGCAGTGGGGGCTGGTGCATGCCCTGGTGCTGGACGGTAAAGGTGGTGCGCGTTCGATTGCCCGGACAGAGCTTGATGAGCTGCAACTGCAGCCTCAGGAAAGCCTGTGGCTGCATTGGGACCGTAGCCATCCCCAGACCCAGACCTGGTTGCGCAAATCCAGCGGCCTCAGCGAATTCGCCTGTGACCTGCTGCTGGAGGAGAACACTCGCCCACGCCTGTTGCCGCTGCCGGATGCCGAACTGCTGCTGTTTTTGCGCGGGGTCAACCTCAATCCCGGCGCCGAACCGGAAGACATGGTCTCGGTGCGGATCTTTGCCTCGGCAGCGCGGGTGATTTCCCTGCGTTTGCGCCCATTGCGCGCCACCGACGAGTTGCTGGTGCAACTGGCAGACGGCAAGGGGCCGAAGACTTCCTCGGAACTGGTCCTGTATATGGCGCAGTACCTGACCAACAAGGTTCAGGATCTGGTCAGCGACTTGTCCGAAATCGTCGATATCGAAGAAGAAAAACTGGATGCCGACGAACGGTATACTCCGGAGCACGGCAGCGTTTTGCAGATCCGTCGGCGCGCCGCCGGGCTTAAACGTTTCCTGTCGCCGCAGCGGGATATTTTCGCGCAGTTGACCCGGATCAAATTGCCCTGGTTCTGTGACGACGATGCTGACTACTGGAATGAATTGAACAACAGCCTGACCCGCTACCTGGAAGAGCTTGAGCTGGCCCGGGAGCGCGTGGGGCTTGTGCTGGAGACCGAAGACCGGCGTTTGAGCCTGCGCATGAACCGCACCATGTACCGCTTCGGGATCATCACCGGGATCTTCCTGCCGATGAGTTTCCTGACCGGTTTGCTGGGCATCAATGTAGGCGGAATTCCGTTCTCTTCCAGCCCTTACGGGTTCCTGATTGCTTGCCTGATGATGGTCACGGTGGCGGTCGGGCAATGGTGGTTGTTTCGACGGTTACGTTGGGTTTGAGCTGAATGTGACCTGAACGTGGAAAGAGGTCATGTGACCCGAAGAATTTTACCCTCGTCTTTTAAATCACTTGCGAGAGGTTTTTTATGCACGATCCGTTCGAACAGTCTTTGCGTGACATGCTCAATGCCTCGCCGTCCAACCGGGACGACGATGCTTGCCTGGGTCGCGTCTTGAAAACCGCCAACCGCCAGGTCGGGGCTGGGGATCTGTTCGGTCTGCTTGGCCGCTGGTTGCCGGCGTTGATGATGGCCTTGAACAATGGTTCGGCCCATGTCTCACCGGTTTCCCGTCGTAAACCTCTTGCACGCACTGCTGATAAGGCTGAATGAATATGGAACTCGATCTCTGGACCCAGAGTCTGGTAACTGCAATGACTGCGTTGTGGACCAAGGTGGCGAATTTCATTCCCAACCTGTTTGGTGCACTGGTGGTGGTACTGCTGGGTTTTGTCGTGGCCAAGCTGCTTGACACCCTGCTTTCCAAATTGCTGGCTAAGCTGGGTCTTGATCGATTGATGGGTGGCACCGGCCTGACCAAGATTTTGGGGCGTGCCGGGTTGCAAGTGCCGATCTCGACACTGATCGGCAAGATCGTTTATTGGTTTGTTTTGCTGATTTTTCTGGTTTCTGCGGCTGAATCCCTTGGACTTGAGCGAGTTTCAGCTACGCTCGACATGCTGGCGCTGTATTTGCCGAAAGTATTCGGTGGCGCGCTGGTGTTGCTGGTAGGGGTTTTGCTGGCGCAACTGGCCAATGGCCTGGTGCGTGGGGCGGCTGAAGGCGTGGGTCTGGATTATGCCAGCGGCCTGGGGCGAATTGCCCAGGGTCTGGTGATTATCATCAGTATTTCGGTCGCGATCAGCCAGCTGGAGGTCAAGACCGACCTGCTGAACCATGTGATTGTGATTGTTTTGATTACCGTTGGTCTGGCCGTTGCGCTGGCCATGGGACTGGGAAGCCGGGAAATTGCCGGGCAGATTCTTGCGGGAATCTATGTGCGTGAGCTATATCAGGTTGGGCAACAAGTGCGTGTGGGCGAGGTCGAAGGGCAGATCGAGGAGATCGGCACGGTCAAGACGACAGTGCTGACGGACGATGGCGAACTGGTGTCGCTTTCGAACCGGATCCTGCTGGAACAGCATGTGACTAGCCGCTAACCCGGCGAATCCTGCTAATGTACGCCGCCGCAAACCTGGGTATCCAGGCCATGGCGGACATTGACCTGACTGTCGGCACGACTTGTTTTGAATAAAGCCCAAACGCTGTCCACGCGCTATGACCCCCGTGAGCTCTCTGATGAGGAGTTGGTCGCGCGCTCGCACACGGAGCTGTTTCACGTAACACGCGCGTACGAAGAATTGATGCGCAGGTATCAACGCACTCTGTTCAACGTTTGTTCAAGGTATTTAGGGAACGATAGAGATGCGGATGATGTCTGTCAGGAAGTGATGCTCAAGGTGCTATACGGCCTGAAGAACTTCGAGGGAAAATCGAAGTTCAAGACATGGCTCTATAGCATCACGTACAACGAGTGCATCACGCAGTATCGGAAGGAACGGCGAAAGCGTCGCTTGATGGATGCTTTGAGTCTGGACCCCCTTGAGGAAGCGTCTGAGGAAAAGGCGCCTACCCCGGAAGAAAAGGGCGGACTCGATCGCTGGTTGGTGCATGTGAATCCGATTGACCGGGAAATTCTGGTGCTACGATTTGTCGCAGAGCTGGAGTTTCAGGAGATCGCTGACATCATGCATATGGGTTTGAGTGCTACAAAAATGCGTTACAAACGCGCTCTTGATAAATTACGTGAGAAATTTGCGGGCAGCACTGAAACTTAGTGCGTGGCAAATATCTCTTACGTGTAGGCAAGTTCTGTTAGACTTGTCGCCGAGTTGTCCCCCGGTATGTGGGACTGCTTTACAATCACCAGATGGGGATTTAACGGATGAAACTGAAAAACACCTTGGGCTTGGCCATTGGTACTCTTATTGCTGCCACTTCTGTCGGCGCTCTGGCACAAGGCCAAGGCGCAGTTGAAGGCCAGCTGTTTTACAAAAAGCAGTTCAACGATAGCGTCAAACATATCGAAGACGGCTTCAATCCTGGCGCCAGCATCGGTTACTTCCTGACCGACGACGTGTCGATCAACCTGAACTACGACACTACCAACCACACCCGTTCGAACGACGGTACTGGCAACCAGAAGATCAAAGGTGATACCGGCAGCGTTACTGCCCAGTACCACTTCGGTCAAGCTGGCGTCGACTCCCTGCGTCCATACGTAGAGGGCGGTTTCGGCCACCAGAGCCGTACCAACGTTGAAGCTGATGGTCACAAAGGTCGCGATCAATCGACCCTGGCTATCGCTGGCGCTGGTGTGAAGTACTACTTCACCGACAACCTGTTCGCACGTGCTGGTGTTGAAGCTGACTACGCTATCGACAACGGCAAGTGGGACTACTCCGCACTGGTTGGCCTGGGCGTAAACTTCGGCGGCAACGCTGGCAAAACTGCTCCAGCTCCTACCCCAGCACCAGCTCCAGAGCCAACCCCAGAGCCAGAAGCTCCGGTTGCTCAGGTTGTTCGTGTTGAGCTGGACGTGAAGTTCGACTTCGACAAGTCGGTTGTTAAGCCTAACAGCTACGGCGACGTGAAAAACCTCGCTGACTTCATGAAACAGTACCCACAAACCACCACCGTTGTTGAAGGTCACACTGACTCCGTCGGTCCTGACGCTTACAACCAGAAGCTGTCCCAGCGTCGTGCTGACGCTGTTAAGCAAGTCCTGGTCAAAGACGGTATCGCTCCTAACCGTGTAAGCTCGGTTGGTTATGGCAAATCCCGCCCAGTTGCTGACAACGCAACTGAAGCTGGCCGTGCTATCAACCGTCGAGTAGAAGCCTCGGTAGAAGCACAAGCAGCTCAGTAATTACTGAGTTGTAGAAAAAAGCCCGGCTTAGGCCGGGCTTTTTTTCGCCTGCAATTTGCCTCAGACCGTGGCGCTGGCCAGGGCCGCAAGCGCCTGCGTCGCTTGCGCAACCCGGCCAATCACCAGGATAGCCGGGCTCTTGAGCGCGAATTCGTGCGCATCATCCTGCATCCGGGCGAGGCTGCTGCGGCATTCGCGCTGTTGTGGCAGTGAAGCGTTTTCAATCATCGCCACCGGCATGTCATCGCTCATGCCACCTTCCAGCAATTGCCGGCGGATTTCCCCCAGTTTCGCCACCCCCATATAGATCACCAGCGTCGTGCCGCCCTCGGCCAGGGCCCGCCAATTGAGGCTGCTGTCGTCCTGGGTATGGGCCGTGACCAACGTGACGCCACGGCTGACACCGCGCAACGTCAGCGAAATATCGCAGTTCGTTGCCCCGGCCAGCCCTGCCGTAATGCCGTTGACCAACTCCACTTCCACCCCTTGCTGCCTGAGCCACGCCGCCTCTTCGCCGCCGCGACCAAAAATGCACGGGTCTCCGCCCTTGAGCCGCACCACGCACTTACCCTGCCGGGCATAACGCAACATCAGGCGATGGATAAACGCCTGTGGGGTGGAACGGCAGCCACCGCGTTTGCCCACGGTGATCAGCCGTGCAGCGGGGCAATGCTCCAGCAGCGCCGGGTTGACCAGATCATCGATCAGCACCACATCGGCTTCCCGCAGGGCTCTCACCGCCTTGAGTGTCAGCAGTTCCGGATCGCCGGGGCCTGCGCCCACCAGCCAGACTTTTGCGCTCATATGCTTGCCTCATACTCTGATCGCGATTGGCTGCTCGCCGCTCGCCAATAACCGTTTGATTTCCGGCACACAGGAGCCGCATTGCGTGCCGCAACCCAGTTCCTGCTTCAGCCCGTTCAGGTCCAGGCCCCGGGCAATGCCGGCGCAGACCGCGCTTTCGCTGACGTTCTTGCAGTTGCACAGCGTCTTGTTGCTGCTTGAGCCGCCCCCCGGTGGCGCACTCAATGGCGCCAACAACCAGCGGCGTAACTGCTCATCGGTGCGACCTTCCAGCCACAGGCTTTGCAGCCAGTGGCGAGCCAGGGTTTCGCCAGCCAGGCGGATCGCGGTGATACGGCCTTTTTCAATCTTTACCCGCTTGCCAATGGAGCGCCGCGGGTCGTCGTACGCCATCACGGGGCCGTCGTTGAGGCCCAGCAGTTGGTCGATCTGCTTGAGCAGGTCAAGGGCGGGCGCCTCGTGATGCGCCGCACGAATCAGCAGGGCAGGCCGCTCGCGTCCGGTCAGGCTCAGGCTGACGTAGGCAAAGCCGTCACACAGCGGTCGCAACGCTTCGAAGTGTTGCTGCACATCGCCTTCAATCAGCGCAAACAAGTGCCAGGGCAGTTGCACCGCCTCCAGGCGCACGCCGCTGTGCTTGAGTTCCGGCTGTTTGGACAGCGGGTCGAATGCCGGCTGGGTCAGCGCATTTACGCCGCCTTTAAGAAAACGGTCGCCCCAGTGCATCGGCAGGAAAGCCTGGCCGGGACGCACGCTGTCATCGCTGCCGACGGCCACAATCACGCTGCCGCGCCGGCTTTTCAGGCTGACCAGATCCCCTTCCTTCAAGCGATGGCGACGCAGTTCGTCCGGGTGCAGGCTGAGCACTGCTTCACTGACATGGCCGAACAGCTGCGCAGCGGTGCCGGTGCGGCTCATGCCATGCCATTGGTCCCGCAGGCGGCCGGTGATCAGGGTGAGTGGGAAGCGCGCGTCACGCTGCTCCTTGGCGGCGCGATAAGGGTCGGCGACAAAGTGCGCGCGGCCAGTCTCCGTAGGGAAAAATCCGTCGGTGTACAGCCTTGGTGTTCCGCCCACCGCATCGGCCGGGAATGGCCATTGCTGCGGGCCTATCCGGTCCAGCAGCGCGTGGCTGATACCCGACAGGTCCAGGTCCCGCCCACGGGTCAGCAGCTTGTATTCATCAAAGATCTGTGCCGGTTGCTCAAAGGCAAAAAGCCCCGGTTTTCCGGGACAAAGACGCTGCTCCAGGCGTTGGGCAAAATCCACGGTGATTGCCCAGTCCGGCCGCGCTTCCCCAGGTGGGGCGATGGCTCGGCGAACGTGGGAAATGCGCCGCTCAGAGTTGGTCACTGTGCCTTCCTTCTCGCCCCAGCTCGCGGCTGGCAGCAACAGGTCGGCGTAACGCGCCGTCTCGGTTGTACGAAAGGCTTCCTGTAGCACCACGAACGGACACGCTTCCAGGGCCTGGCGCACGGTGTTCTGGTCGGGCAGGGATTGGGCGGGGTTGGTGCACGCGATCCACAAGGCCTTGATCTTGCCGGCCTGCATCTGTTCAAACAATTCGATGGCGGTCAGCCCGGTGCTGGCCGGCAGTTGGTCGACCCCCCAATACGCGGCTACTTCTGCCCGATGTTCGGGGTTGGCAGCCTCACGATGGCCAGGCAGTAAATTCGACAAACTGCCGGTTTCCCGCCCACCCATGGCATTCGGCTGACCCGTCAGGGAGAAAGGTCCGCAGCCAGGGCGGCCGATGGTGCCGGTCGCCAAATGCAGGTTAATCAAGGCGCTGTTCTTCGCGCTGCCGGCGGTGGACTGATTGAGCCCCATGCACCACAACGACAGAAAACTCGCCGAGGTGCCGACCCATTCCGCACACAGACGCAGTTGCTCGACACTGATCCCGCACAACTGCGTGACCATTTGCGGTGTGTAGTCGTGAACCAGGCGTTTGAGTTCGACCAGGCCGTCGGTATGGGCCTGGATAAAGTCGCGGTCGATCCAGTCTTCCCACAACAGCAAGTGCAGGATCCCATGGAACAATGCGACATCCGTACCCGGCAGAATCGCCAGATGCAGGTCCGCCAATTCGCAGGTGTCGGTGCGCCGGGGATCAATTACCAGCACTTTCATCTGTGGCCGGCGGGCCTTGGCTTCCTCCAGGCGTCGGAACAACACCGGATGCGCGTAGGCCATATTGCTGCCGACGATCATCACGCAGTCGCTCGACTCCAGGTCCTCGTAGCTGCACGGTGGCGCGTCGGCCCCCAGGCTGCGCTTGTAGCCGACCACCGCCGAAGACATGCACAGCCGCGAGTTGCTGTCGATATTGTTGGTGCCCACCAGCGCTCGCGCGAGTTTGTTGAAGCTGTAGTAATCCTCGGTCAGCAACTGCCCGGATATATAGAATGCCACGCTGTCCGGCCCGTGTTCAGCGATGGTTTCGGCAAACACGTTCGCCGCGTGCTCCAGGGCGGTATCCCAGTCGGTGCGGCTGCGGGCCAGGCCTTTGCCCAGCCGCAGTTCCGGGTACAACGCGCGGGCCGCGAGGTCTCCGGTGAGGTGCAGGCTGGAGCCCTTGCTGCACAATTTTCCGAAGTTGGCCGGATGACTCGGATCGCCACTGACGCCGAGGATCTGCGAGCCATCATGCTCGATCAGTACGCCGCAACCGACCCCGCAGTAGCAGCAGGTGGACGCGGTGGTCTGGCGGTTCATCAACCGGCGTCCCGCAGGGCCAACATCACCCGGCCGTTTTCCACACGGGCCGGGTGGTGATGGGCGCAGCCGACGTCCGGTGCCTGGGCCTCCCCGGACTCCAGGTCGATCTGCCAGTTGTGCAGCGGGCAGGCCACGCGCTTGCCGTAGATCAAGCCTTGGGACAGCGGGCCACCCTTGTGCGGGCAGCGGTCGTCGAGGGCGAAAACCTCGTCGTTACTGGTACGAAAAATCGCGATGTCGCCTTTTGGCCCGCTGATGATGCGCGAGCCCAGGGCGTTGATTTCTTCGAGGGCGCAGATATCCAGCCAGTTCATGCCGGCACCTCCAGCAGTTTGACGGGGATGGTGTCGAATTCCTTTTTCAGCAGCGGCTGTTCCAGGCGTTCTTTCCACGGGTCCTGCTCGAACGACAGGGAGAATTGCAGGCGTTCATTCAGTGCCTGGCGCCGCGCCGGGTCTTCCAGTACAGCCTTCTTGATGTGCTCCATGCCGACCCGTTGCAGGTAGTGCACGGTGCGCTCCAGGTAGAAGGCTTCTTCCCGGTAGAGCTGTAGGAAAGCTCCGTTGTATTCGCGCACTTCTTCGGCGGTTTTCAGCTTGACGAAGAACTCGGCGACCTCGGTCTTGATCCCGCCGTTACCGCCGATGTACATCTCCCAGCCGGAATCGACGCCGATGATTCCCACGTCCTTGATCCCCGCTTCCGAGCAGTTGCGCGGGCAGCCGGACACTGCCAGCTTGACCTTGTGGGGCGACCACATATTGAACAGGTCATGTTCCAGCTCAATCCCCAGTTGCGTCGAGTTCTGCGTACCAAAGCGGCAGAACTCGCTGCCGACGCAGGTCTTCACGGTGCGGATGGATTTGCCGTAGGCATGGCCGGATGGCATATCGAGGTCTTTCCATACGCCGGGCAAGTCCTGCTTCTTGATGCCGAGCAAATCGATGCGCTGCCCGCCGGTGACCTTGACCATCGGCACGTTGTACTTGTCGGCCACATCAGCGATGCGCCGCAGTTCCGACGGATTGGTCACACCACCCCACATCCTTGGGACTACCGAGTAGGTGCCGTCTTTCTGAATATTGGCGTGGGCGCGTTCGTTGATCAGGCGCGATTGCGGATCGTCTTTTGCCTCGCCGGGCCAGGTGGAGATCAGGTAGTAGTTGAGTGCCGGGCGGCAGGTGGCGCAGCCGTTCGGGGTGCGCCAGTTCAGGTAACTCATGGTGCCGGCGATGGTCAGGAGGTGCTGGTCGCGGATGGCCTGGCGGATTTGCCCGTGGTTGAGGTCGCTGCAGCCGCAGATGGCTTTTTCGCTTTTCGGTTTGACGTCCGCCGCGCCGCCCACGGTGTTGATCAGGATTTGTTCCACCAGCCCGGCGCAGGAACCGCAGGAGCTCGCGGCCTTGGTGTGCTTCTTCACATCATCGACGCTGAACAGCCCGTGTTCCTGAATCGCCTTGACGATGGTGCCCTTGCACACGCCGTTGCAGCCGCAGACTTCGGCGGTGTCGGCCATGCTCATGGCTTTGTCCTGGCCTTGGTGGCCTACATCGCCCAAAGCATTTTCACCGAACATCAGGTGATCGCGGATCTCGCCAATGGCATGGTTCTCACGGATCTGCCGGAAATACCAGCCGCCGTCGGCCGTATCGCCGTACAGGCAGGCGCCGACGAGGATGTCGTCCTTGATCACCAGCTTCTTGTACACGCCGCCAATCGGGTCGGAAAGCGTGATGGTTTCCGTGCCTTCGCCGCCCATGAAGTCCCCGGCGGAGAACAGGTCGATGCCGGTCACTTTCAATTTGGTGGAGGTCACCGAACCTTGATAGCGCGCGAAGCCCAGCTGGGCGAGGTGGTTGGCGCAGACCTTGGCCTGCTCGAACAGCGGTGCCACCAGGCCGTAGGCAATCCCGCGATGGCTGGCGCATTCGCCGATGGCATAGATGCGCGGGTCGTAGGTTTGCAGGGTGTCGTTGACCAGAATCCCGCGGTTGCACGGGATGCCGGATTTTTCCGCGAGTTCGGTGTTGGGGCGGATGCCCGCAGCCATCACCACCAGGTCGGCGGGGATCACATCGCCATTCTTGAATTGCACCGAGCCGACGCGGCCGTTGCCGGCGTCATGCAGCGCCTCGGTCTGCTCCTTCAAGCGAAACACCAGGCCACGGCTTTCCAGTTCGGTTTGCAGCAACTGGCCGCTGGTCTTGTCCAGTTGCCGTTCCAGCAGCCACTCGCCGATATGCACCACGGTCACGTGCATGCCACGCAGCATCAGGCCGTTGGCGGCCTCCAGGCCCAGCAGGCCGCCGCCGATGACGACCGCGTGCTTGTGGGTCTTGGCGGTGTCGATCATGGCCTGGGTGTCGGCGATGTCGCGGTAGCCGATCACACCCTGCAACGTATTGCCCGGGATCGGCAGGATAAACGGCGTGGAGCCGGTGGCGATCAGCAGGCGATCGTACTCGGCCTCGCTGCCGTCTTCGGCGATGACTTTGCGTTTGACCCGGTCGATCTGCACCACTTTGCGGTTAAGCAACAGCTTGATGTTGTTATCGAGGTACCAGCTCAAGTCATTGAGCACGATCTCTTCGAAGGTCTGCTCACCGGCCAGCACCGGCGACAGCAAAATGCGGTTGTAATTGGTGTGGGGCTCGGCGCCGAAAACGGTGATGTCGTACAGGTCGCTGCTCAGCTTGAGCAATTCTTCAAGGGTGCGAACCCCGGCCATGCCGTTGCCGATCATCACCAGTTTGAGTTTCTTCATGTCGTTCTCCGCAGTGGCTCGACAAATCGTGCGCAACAAAAAAAGGCGTCCCCGCTACGTAAGTAGCGAGGACGCCTTTGTCCTGGTCCCGTTCTCTCGGGAAGCCCGACCTTCGACGTTGAAGGTGCGGCTATATGTGTGTTGATGGGAAAGCTAATGCAGCGGTTGTGCCAAGTAGGATTTTGGCCGGTTTTGCTAAGTGAGGCGGCGATGTATCGAGAAAATTCGCCTCTTAGTGGTGCAACAGCCAGTACAACAGCACCAGATTGATCAGCAACGACAGCACGGCCAACGTTTGCCAGACCTTCAGCGGTTCGCGCTCCAGCAGCGGTTTTGGTCGCGTGCTCAACTCGCGGCGATCCGCCTGCTCCAGTACCAGCAACCATTCCTCGGCAGTTTCATAACGTTGCTCGGGTTGCGCGGCGACTGCGCGCTCCAGGCTCTGTTGCAGCCAGTCGGGCAGGTCGGGGCGGTAGCGGCTGGCGCCGACAGGCGTAATGAACCTGGGACGCTGGAAAGCTTCGATTTCGCCGTAGGGGTAATGCCCGGTGAGCAGGTAATACAAGGTCACACCGACGCTATACAGGTCCTGTTGCGGGGTAGGGCGTTCGCCGTTGAAGGCTTCCGGGGCGATAAAGCTTGGCGTGCCAGGCAACAGGTGCGCGCGATCCTCCGAGAGCCCGGGGCAGTAGGCCAGGCCGAAGTCCAGCACACGTAATTCGCCATCCTCGCCCAGCAGCAGGTTTTCCGGCTTGATGTCGCGGTGCAGGATCTGCCGGCGGTGCAGCAGCCCGACGGCACGCAACAGGCGCTCGGCCAGGGTTTGCCACTGCGCCAGGGGCAATGGGCCCTGGTGCTTGAACAGTTCGGCCAGGGTTTGGCCGGAGTATTCACGCATCACGTAGTACAAATGCTGACGGCCACTGGCTGGATGGACTTCAGGAAACGCGCGGCCGGCGACCCGGCGCAGGAACCATTCCTCTGACAGCAATGCCTGGGCGGCGAACACGTCATCGTCGTGGCTGAGCGGCAAGGTCTTCAGCAGCCACGCCTGTTGATGGGCATCGCGCACCCGATAGAGCAAGGATTGGCGGCTTTGCCCCAACAGCGACTCTACGTGCCAGCCTTCGAAGCGCTGGCCGGGTTTCAGGGGGGGCGGCAGGGGCCATTGCTGCAACTGCACCAGCGCATCGCCGAGGGTGGCGGCGCCAAGCTGGTCGACGCGGACCAGCAGGGCGCTGGCGTTGTCCTGGCTACCGGCCAGGTGCGCGGCGCTGACCAGGGTGTTTACCGCGAGGTCCAGGTCCGACTGTTCCCGCAGGATTGCGCTGATGTTGTTGTCATCCAGGGTCGCCCACACGCCGTCGCTGAGCAGCAGGAAACACTCGCCTGCCCGCAACTCGCCGTCGAGGAAATCCAGCACCAGATGCTGATCCAGGCCCATGGCGCGCTTGAGCACATGCTGCATGCCCGGTTGCTCCCACACATGCTCCTGGCTCAGGCGCTGCAACTGGCCATCGAGCCAGCGGTACACCCGGCAATCACCCACATGGGCCAGGGTGAAACGCTGGCCGCGAAACACCAGGACGCTGAGGGTGGTCAGCAACGGCTGGCCGCCGCCGTTGGCTTGCAGCCAGCGATTCTGGGCCACCAGCAAGCGTTCCAGGGCCTGGGCCACGCCCCAGGTTTGCGGCGTGGCGTAATAGTCCAGGGCCAGCGCTTGCAAGGTCGAGCGTGCAGCCAGTCCGCCATCGGCGCATTGGCTGACGCCATCGGCGATGGCACACAAGTAGCCTTTGCTGGCGGCCAGCTCCGGGGCGGGAGTGACCAGGCGCAAGGCGTCTTGGTTTTCCTGCCGCGGGCCGGTGGCGCTGGCCTGGGCGAAGCTCAGTTGCAGGCTCATCAGACCCGTGCAGCCGTCACCGCAGCCGAGCCCCAAGTGGTTCTCCAGCGACGCTTGACGCCGTACAGGCCGAACCAGGCCAGCACGCCCAGGCTGGCGAACAGCCACAGCGCCAACTGATAGCTGCCGGTGCTTTGCTTGATCGCGCCCATGCCCGCCGCCAGGGCGAAACCGCCGATGCCGCCGGCCATGCCGATCAGGCCGGTCATCACACCAATCTCGCGGTGAAAGCGTTGGGGCACCAGTTGGAAGACTGCACCGTTACCGGCACCCAAACCGAGCATGGTGCACACAAAAAGCGCCAGTGCTGCGTAGGAGCTTGGCAGGTTGAACCCCACCGCCGCGATGCAGATCGCTGCCACGCCGTACATGCCGAGCAGGGTGCGAATCCCGCCGAAACGGTCGGCCAGGGCGCCGCCCAAAGGCCGCATCAGGCTGCCGCCGAATACGCAGGCGGCGGTGTAGTAGCCGGCGGTGACCGGGCTCAGGCCGTATTGGTCGTTGAAATAGCCGGGCAGGGCGCTGGCCAGGCCGATGAAACCACCGAAGGTCACACTGTAGAAGAACATGAACCACCAACTGTCGCGGTCGCCCAGGGCTTTGAAGTAGTCGGCCATGGACTTGGCCTTGGGTCGTTGCGGGGCGTTGCGGGCGAGCCAGGCGAAGACGATCAGCGTCAGGATCAGCGGGATCAGTGCGAAGCCGAACACATTGCTCCAGCCAAACGCGGCGGCGAGCACCGGTGCCAGCAGGGCCGCAAACACCGTCCCGGAGTTGCCGGCGCCGGCGATGCCCATGGCCTTGCCCTGGTGCTCGGCGGGGTACCACTGGGAGGCCAGTGGCAACGCGACGGCGAACGAGGCTCCCGCCATGCCGAGGAACATGCCCAGCAGCAGGGCTTGCTCGTAGCTGTGGATTCCGAGTTTCCAGGCGACGAACAAGGCGCCGATGACAATCACCTGGCCGATCAGGCCGGCGGTCTTGGGGGAGAGTTTGTCGGCGAGCATGCCCATCAGGAACCGCAGCACTGCGCCGGCCAGGATGGGGGTGGCGACCACCAGGCCGCGTTGTTGGGTGGTGAGGTGCAGGTCGGCGGCGATTTGTACCGCCAATGGGCCCAACAGGTACCAGACCATGAAGCTCAGGTCGAAATACAGGAACGCGGCGAACAGGGTCGGGGTGTGACCGGATTTCCAGAAGCTTGATTTCATCACGCACCTCAGCGGTAAGGGGTCTTATGAGAAGGCCTGGTGATGGAACGGCTGGGGCCGCCCCATCGGCCCCGGGCTATGGGGCCAAAACGAAAAAACGCCGCCACCGGGTTCGCTGGGGCAAACCGGGTGTGCGACGTCTTTGTCGTGGAGGGGGCAACCGCCGTTGGCTACCTGTGGGGATTCTTTAGCAAGAGGTGGGCCAACAGGGGGTGGGGGCGTTGTGGTGTGGTGTGGTGTACATATCCGTTGCTGCGGTAACGGCGGCTTAGGGTTCCGCTCTTACAGCGGGTCACTTTTGGCAAACGCCCCAAAAGTAACCAAAAGGTCTTTGCCCCACCACTCGGTGCCTCGCCTAGGCTCGGCATGCCCGCACTCCGGCCCGGTTCCGCGGGCCGCCGCGACGGGCCATCCATGGCCCGGCGCGGCTAAATCGGCATCCTTGCCGGTTTACCCGCTCCACCGTGCCTACTTGCGGCC
>NZ_JACAPX010000069.1:0-367 GCF_013385435.1 Pseudomonas sp. F9001 | reverse complement strand
TATCCGCCCAGCTCAAGTTCTGGGTGAGGGCCTCCTTGTGCCCGGAAAAGCGGTTTTCAAGTTTTAGCAAGTTGCAGCAGCGCGAATAAGTTTTTCGATAGCCGCCTGCGGCGTCATCCAACGAGTAGGAGATAAAGAAATGATCGCCCATCCCAAACGACTTTCCGTCGTGTTGAGTGCGCTCTTAGTGGCCGGCACTGCCGGGATCGCCGTGAAGTATGGCGGTCATTTTTCCCCGGTCAGCACGGCGCAGGCGGCCGAGGTTGCCCGGGTGCCCAAGACCGAAGTAGACGTCGCCACCGTGGTCTTCAAGTCCGTCAGCGAGTGGCAGTCGTATTCCGGCCGCCTCGAAGCCGTGGGCAAGGTG
>NZ_JACAPX010000068.1:0-315 GCF_013385435.1 Pseudomonas sp. F9001 | reverse complement strand
TGGCTTGCGAGGATGAGCATGGCGCGCTGACCCAGTATCAGTGGGACGCCGTAGGTCGTTTGCTGAAAGTGATTCAGCCTGACGGGGCCACACGCGAATTCAGCTACAACCCGTACGGAAAAATCACTGCCGAGCGCGACGAGTTGGGCCGCGTCACCCGCTACGAATACGCCGATGGTTTGCACCTGATCAGCCGTCGGATTAATCCGGACGGCACGCAGCTTAAATACCATTATGACAATGTTCGGCTGTTACTGACCGAGATTGAAAACGAAGTCGGAGAGACCTATCGACTTGAGTACCACGCCAACGGCC
>NZ_JACAPX010000007.1:0-36929 GCF_013385435.1 Pseudomonas sp. F9001 | reverse complement strand
CCATGGCCCGGCGCGGCTAAATCGGCATCCTTGCCGATTTACCCGCTCCACCGTGCCTACTTGCGGCCATCGTGGTTGACGGGGCCCGCAGATCAAAATCAAAATCAAAATCAAAAGCAACAGCACAGCGGCCTCCCGGCGTTTTTCAAGGTAGTTGTCGCGTCCACCATCGTGCTACGCGACCCTGATGCTCACTGTCAGCTCCCTTTCGGGGTTCAGATATACCGTTCCGGCTGGCTTCCAGTTGCGTGTCTCACCAGACCAACGCTCCGGTCTCTTTTCTCTAGCTTGCCCGTAGATTGCATCGCGCCGGGCCAGGATTTCCCGGTCTTTTCCCTCGTGACGTTGAGCCGGTGTCACAAAACGGATTCGGCTATGACGATGCTCGGTGTTGTACCAGGTCATAAAGTCCCTCACCCAAACACGCGCATCATCCAGGTTGCTAAAACCATCTAGTGGCCACTGCGGGCAGTATTTCAGCGTCCTGAACAGTGATTCCGAATACGGGTTGTCATTGCTGACGCGCGGTCGACCACGAGATGGCGTGATGCCCAGATCGTACATCTTGGTCAGCAGCGTCACCGACTTCATCGGCGCGCCGTTGTCAGAGTGCAGCACCAGCGGCTGGCGCCAGCACTGTTCCTGGGTCACGCTTCGTTGCAGTAATACTGCTGCTTTTTCACCACTTTCTGCGTCGTAAACTTCCCAGCCCACCGCCTTTCGGCTGTAGATATCTTCGATCAGGTAGAGGTAGTAAAACTTCCCTCGAACGGGTGACGGCAGGTACGTGATGTCCCACGACCACACCTGATTAGCGGCTGTCGCCGCATGAGTGGTGGGTGCCGGATGACGATGAGGTCGCTTGGCACGTGAACGACGATGTTGCTGGCCAGCGGCATGCAACACACGATAAAACGTCGCCTCTGAGGCTACATAACGCCCCTCGTCCGCCAGTTGGGGCACGATCTGACTCGGGGGCAGATGCGCGTAAGCCTTGCTGTTGCACAGTGCTACGATGGTCTGGCGCTCGAAATCGCTGAGCGCATTGCTGGGCACGGGTCTTGAGGTTGTGGTACGCCCATCGGCCAGTATTTTTTCAGGCAAACTCCAGCGTTGCAGTGTCCGTAGCGAAATGCCGACCTCCAGACAAGCAGGCGCCCTGCGGGCGCCCGCCGCGATGGCTTCATTGAGCCAACCAACGAGTAAATACCGTTCTGGCAACAAGGTCAGTTGCCCTCGTCGTCGCTCCCCCAGTAGGCATTGAGCTTTTTTCGCAACACCAGTAACGCCGCTGTCTCAGCCAATGCCGCATCCTTGCGCCGCAGTTCGCGCTCAAGCTCGCGGATACGGTTTTTATCGTTCTTCGACTGGCCGGTATTTACATTTTTAACCTTTGTTTGCTGGGTGCTACTGGCGATAAATGCATTGCGCCAATCAGTGATTTGCTCAGGAAAAATCCCTTTTCGCCGGCAGTACTCACCCAGTTCCAGCTCTGACAGAGCTGCTGTTTCTATGATGACCGCCATTTTGGATTCGGCTGACCAATTCTCAACAGGTTGTTTGGTGTCGGACAATTGCGTTCCTCTGGCAGCGGCTTGCTTGCGCCAATAATGGAGAGACATATCGCTGCAACCTTCGCGGCGAGCGACCTCCGCCGCCGAGAGGCTCAGGGGCGGAAGCATCATTTTTAGCAGCGCAGCTTTGCGCTCTTCTGAGTAGAAAGGCATGACCATACTCTTGCCGCCCCCGGAATGTTTTTAAAAAAGTGGAGGCACGACAACTACCCTGACACCGGGGGTACAGGCCGGCTTGAGTGGTAGAAGCCAGAGCAAGATCAAGGGCGCACACGGTCCAAATGTGGGAGCGGGCTTGCTCGCGAATGCAGTCTGTCAGTTGATGCATTGGGTGACGGACACACCGCATTCGCGAGCAAGCCCACTCCCACATTTTTTGACCGTGCTCGCTTTAGATTTTGATTTTGCTCTTCAACACTCAAGTCGGCTTTCAGGCCGCTGTGCTCTTGATCTGTTTTTGATCTTGATCTTAGGCGCCCCGTTAAACCACGCTGGCCGAACGCAGGTAGCACGGGGCAGGGACGCCCCGTCGCGGCGGCCCGCTTCCCAACGCTACTGCAAGTTGACAAACAATCCCCCGTCTACCAACAGCGAAGCTCCGGTCACATACCGCGCCATGTCCGAGGCGAGGAACACGATGGGCCCCGCGACGTCGTCGGGTTCACCCAGGCGCCCCAACGGCGTGCGCGAAGTCATGTACGTCAGCTTCTCCTCGTCGGCCAAGTCTTCCTTGTTGATATCGGTGGCAATCGTTCCCGGCAGCACCGAGTTGCAGCGAATACCATACGGCCCCAACGCAATCGCACAGGACTGCATCAACGAGTGCAGCCCGGCCTTGGTCGGCGTGTAGTGCGTCTGCATCCCGCCACCCACCAGCGCACTGATGGAACTGACGGCGATGATCGCGCCGCCCTTGCCCTGGTTTTTCATCTGGTTTGCCGCCGCTTGCACGGCGAAGTAGGCGCCGTTGAGGTTGGTGTTGACCGTCTTCAGGTACACCTCACGCGGCATGTCGAGAAACGAGTGGAACGGACAGATCCCGGCGTTGTTGACGAACACATCCACACTGCCGAATGCCTTGAGCGCGCCGGCCACCAGTTTGTCGCCGGTGTCCGGATCAGCCGCATCGCCGCCCACCTCCACCGCTTGGCCGCCGAACGCCTTGATTTCCTCGATCAACGAAAACGCCGCTTCAGTGCCTTGGCCGCTACCACTGTGGCCGATGACCACACGGGCACCCTGGCGTGCACATTCCCTGGCGGCGGCGCGGCCGATTCCACGGGAGGCGCCAGTAATAATCACGGTTTTGTCTGCAAGTAACATAAGTGAACTCCTGAAAAAAAGCGGCCTCAGCCGAGATAGTTGCCGTAACCGACCATGGCAATGGCACCGAGAATCACCGCGATACCAGTGGCCAATACGCCTTTGTTGGTGGCGCTGGTGCCCTGCCATTCGCGGAAATACAGGCCCCAGCAGTTGGATACGATGATGATGAAAGACATGTGCAACACCCACGAACTGGCGTCGTTCTGCAGGCGGCTTTCGCCCATGCCGTAGAAGAAAAACTGCAGGAACCACAGGGTGCCGGCACACGCCACCAACAGGTAGTTGCCAAGCAGCGGAGTGCTGCGGTCGGTGTAGTTGTGGAACGTGCGGTTGCGCCAGTTCAGCCACAGGCACCAGAGGCCGTTGGTGGTCAGGCCACCCCACATGATCACCATGAAGGTCACGTTGTTCTGGAACAGGCTGTTGGCGCCATGCTCGACAGCCGCGGCAGCCAGTGGGCGCCCGGCTGAAATACCGTAGCTGAAGCACGCGCTCAGCACCCCGGAGATCACCGCAACCAGCATGCCCTTGGCCACCGAGAACTCGCTGATGCTGGCGAATTTCACCGCTTCCGGCACTTCTCGTTCCTTGATCAGCCCGGCCTTGCCGCACACGGCGATGCCCACCAGCGATACCGCCACGCCCCACAGCACCCAATGCCCGCCCTGGGAGGCGAGCATTGAGGTCAGGGTGCCTTCGGTGGCGTCGGTGAACAGGTCGCGATACAGCGCCGGCATCAAGGCGCCAAGGGCCGAGGTCAGGCCCAGTACCAGCGACATGCCCAGGGACAGCCCGAGGTAGCGCATGGTCAGGCCGAAGGTCAGCCCGCCGATGCCCCAGAGCACGCCGAACAGGTAGGTCCAGAGCAAGGTGCTGCTGTCGGCCTGGCGCAGGATGTCGGCCCAGCCGGGCACGGTCAGTTGCGCGGCAATCAGCGGCACGATCAGCCATGACACCAGGCCGCCGGTGATCCAGTAGCTTTCCCAGGCCCAGCCGCGGACTTTCTTGTAGGGGATGTAGAAGCTGCCGGAGGCGAAGCCGCCGATGAAGTGCAGAATCACACCGAAGAGAATGATTTCCACGTAGTCGAATCCTTTTTTATTGTTGTGGTAGCGCGCTGTTTCAGCCTGGGGTAAGGCTGAACATCGGGATTAAATCCACGCTGACGGGCGAGGCGTCCGGCTGGCTGGGCATGATGTCTTGCATGTACTGCCACCACCGTTGCATAAGCTCGGTGCCCGGCAGTGCGTCGAGCCCGTGCCGCTCTTCGTGGGTCATCACGGCGAACAAGGCGTTGCTGGCCTCGTCGAGGAAGATCCGGTAGTCCACCACGCCGGCATCACGCAGGGCCTGGGCCAGTTCGGGCCAGATCTCATCGTGGCGTCGACGGTACTCGGCGTGCTGACCGGGGTTGAGGTTCATGCGAAAGGCTCGGGTCTGCATTACTTGCCTCCGTGGGGTGGCGTAGGACTGTAGATGCGCACCGCGTTGTGCAGGAAAAACTTGCCCTGTACGTCCTCGGGTTTGCCCGCCATGCAGGCTTTCACCAGGCCCAGGGTGGTGGCGAAACTGGCCAGGTGATCGCTGTTGGGCCAGTCGCTGCCGAAGAAGCAACGGTCTTCGCCAAAGGCTTCCCACAGCACGGCCAGGCGGTCGTTGTAGAACGCCGGGTCAAGGATCAGACCCTGCGGGCCGACCTGGGGGATTTCCGCCAGTTTGGCAAATACATTCGGCCGCTCTGCCAGGCGCATCAGGTCGGCGTGATACGCGGATTCTTCGCCGGCGGGCACGCTGGCATTGGGCAGGTGATCGACGATGATGCGCAGCTCGGGCAAGGCATCGCTCAAATGCAGCAGCCCTTTGATCAAGCGCGGATTGGGGTTGGCGCTGTCCAGGCCACGCCCGTATTCGGCGAGGCGGCGCAGGCCTTCGATAAAGCCGGGGCGCTTCTGGTCGTCTGGCAAATCGCGGTCCCACAGGTTGCCGTAGCGCAAACCGAGGAACAGCGGTTCATGGGCCAAGGCATCGAGGTCTGCCGCAAAGTCGCCGTGCAGCGGGTCAAGGTTGCCGACGAAACCGAGCATGCGCAGGTCGCTGCGCAGGGTCTCCAGCAACCAGCGGTTGTCGTCGCGCCACGGGCTGGCTTCCACGGCAATCGCGCCGATCACGTTATGTTCGCCTGCCAGCGGCCAATAATCCGCCGGCAAATGTGCGGCATACAGCGCGTTTCCCGGCTCGGGCCAGGGAATACCCTGGGGGCGGCGCGGGTCGAACAGGTGCAAATGGCTGTCGATGATCGGCCCGCTGTAAGGGGTAAGGGGCATAGCGCAATCCTTCGGAACAATGGATGGGGAAGGGCCCGCACGCTACCGCGCCAAGGCCCGTTGCACCACTTCAGCTCTGCAAGTACACCGCATGGGTGTGGGTGTACTCGTACAGGCCGTGCTTGCCATCGGCGCCGCCGATCCCGGATTTACGCACGCCGGCATGAAAGCCTTGCATCGCCTCGAAGTTCTCGCGGTTGACGTAGGTTTCGCCGAACGACAATTCGCGCACCGCCTGCATCGCCTTGCCCAGGTCGCGGGTGTAGATCGAGGAGGTCAGGCCGTAGTCGCAGTCGTTGGCCATGGCGATGGCCTCATCCAGGTCGTCGACAATCTGAATCGGCAGCACCGGGCCAAAAATTTCTTCGCGCATGATTTCCATGTCGGCGTGGCATCCAGCCAATACCGTCGGCTGGAAGTGAAAACCCTGGCCCAGGTCGGCAATCTGCCCACCGGTGACCAGCGATGCACCCTGGCCCAGCGCGGTGCGCACCTTGCGATTGACGCTGTCCAGGCCCTGGCGGTTGATCAGCGGGCCCATCTCCACATCGGCCTGGGCGATGGGGTCGCCGTAGCGGGTGGCGGCCATCGCGGCGCTGATGCGCTCGATAAACTGGTCGGCCACCTTGCGCTCCACGTACACCCGTTCGGCGCAGTTGCACACCTGGCCGCTGTTGATGATCCGCGAGTCGCGAATGGCTTTTACTGCGAGGTCCAGGTCGGCATCGGCGAGGACGATGGCAGGCGCCTTGCCGCCCAGCTCCAGGTTGAGCTTGGTGATATTCGGCGCCGCAGCAGTCATGATCCGCGAGCCGGTGGCGACGCTGCCGGTGAAGCTGATCATGTCCACGCCCTTATGGGCGGTGAGGGCGCCACCGACGCGGCCATCGCCGCAGACCACATTGAATACCCCGGCCGGCAGGTCGGTCTCGGCCACCAGCCTGGCGAACTCGAAGCAGTTGTTCGGCGTTTCTTCGCTGGGTTTGATCACGATGGTGTTGCCGGTGAGCAACGCCGGGGCCATCTTGCGGGCGATCAAAAAGAACGGGAAGTTCCACGGCAGGATGCCGGCCACCACACCCAGGGGTTTGCGGAACAGGAAGATATTTTCATTGGGGCGGTCGCTGGTGATGATCTCGCCTTCAATGCGGCGCGCCCACTCGGCCATGTAGTCGAGGTAGTCGGCGGTGAAGTTGACTTCCACTTCCGCCAGGCCGCTGACCTTGCCTTGCTCCAGGGTAATGGTGCGCGCCAGGTGGGCGACGTTTTCCCGCAGCTTGGCGGCGATGCGGCGCAAGTGCCCGGCACGTTCGATCGCCGGTTTGCGCGCCCAGTCTTTTTGCGCATGACGTGCGGCAGCCAAGGCTTGGTCGATGTCTTCGGAGGTGGACGCCGGGACCTTCGACAGCAGGACGCCGGTAGCCGGGTTCAACACATCCAGGTGGGCATCGCTCGGGGTAAAGCGGCCGTTGATGAAGTTCTGGTAGACCGGTACGGATGACATGCTTGGCTCCTCAGTAGGTACGTGACGGCGCCTTGGCGTCGGCGGCTGGGCGATAGCGGGCCAGGGTCGACATGGCACCCTGGCGCAGCAGGCTGATGTCGATGGCCACCGCAATGAACTGGCAGCCCCAGGCTTGATAGCGGCGGGCGTCGTCTTCGTTGGGCGCGAGAATGCCGCAGGCCTTGCCGGCCGCCAGCGTGGCATTGACTGCGTACTGGATGCGCTCCTGTACCTCGGGGTGCCCGGGATTGCCGGGGTGACCGAGGCCGATGGACAGGTCGGCGGGGCCGATAAACACCGCGTCCACGCCTTCCACCGCCGCAATCGCCGCGACGTTTTCAACGCCCAGGCGCGACTCCACCTGCACGATCAGGCACAGCTGTTCATGGGCGGTGTTGAGGTAATCCGACACGCTGTCCCAGCGGGTGGCGCGGGTCAAGCCGCCACCAACGCCACGAATACCGTGGGGCGGATAACGCATCGCACGCACCAGGGCCTTGGCTTGCTCGGCGGTTTCGACCATCGGGATCATCAGCGTCTGGGCGCCGACGTCCAGCAGTTGCTTGATCAGGTTGGCGTCGCTGCTTACCGCGCGTACCACCGGGGCGGTGGTGTAGGGAGCCACGGCCTGGAGCTGGTTGAGCACGCTGGGCACGGTGTTGGGGGCGTGTTCGCCGTCAATCAGCATCCAGTCATAACCGGTGCTGGCGACGATCTCGGCGGCATAGGCGGTGGCGAAGCCGGCCCAGATCCCATATTGCGCGGCGTCTTTACGCAGCGCGGCCTTGAAAGCGTTGTGGGGCATGTTCATGGCAGGAGTCCTCAGCGGTTGTACGGGCGATGCAATTGGCAATCGGGGTTGAGGTCCACGCCAAACCCGGGTTTGTCGAGCACCGACAGGCGCATGCGGCCATTCACCGGCACGGGTTCACCGAGCAGTTGCGGGTGGAACATCGGCACCACTTCGTCTGCCTTGGGCGCCATCATCAGGAACTCGGCGAACGGGCTGTTATGGCGGGTCGCAACAAAGTGGTAGCTGTAGACCGACGAGCCGTGGGGCACCACCAACGCATTGTGGGCATCGGCCAAGGCGGAGATTTTCACCAGCTCGGTGAGGCCGCCGCACCAGCCCACATCTGGCTGGATAATGTCGCAGCACCCCATCTCCAACAGCATGCGAAAGCCCCAGCGGGTGGCTTCGTGTTCGCCGGTGGTAACCAACATGCCTTTGGGCACGTTGTTGCGCAGCGCGGCATAGCCCCAGTAGTCGTCGGGCGACAGCGCTTCTTCGATCCATTTCAGGCCGTATTCATGGGCGCCGGTTGCCAGTTTGGTGGCGTAGTTCAGGTCCAGGCTCATCCAGCAGTCGAGCATCAGCCAGAAGTCCGGGCCGACCCGCTCGCGCATGGTTGCCAGTTCCTCGAGGTTTTTGCGCAGGCCTTCTTCGCCTTCCGATGGGCTGTAGTGCAAGGGCATCTTGCCGCCGATAAAGCCCATCTTCTGTGCGAGGTCGGGGCGGGCGCCGGTGGCGTAGAACTGCAATTCGTCACGCACCGCGCCGCCGAGCAACTGGTGCACCGGTTCCTGGCGGATTTTGCCGAGCAGGTCCCACAGCGCCAGGTCGACACCGGAGATCGTGTTGATCACCAGGCCCTTGCGGCCGTAGTACAGGGTGGACTGGTACATCTGGTCCCAGATTTTTTCGATATCGGTGACGCGGGCGCCTTCCAGGAAGCGCGCCAGGTGCTTCTCGACGATATAGGCGGCGGGCTCGCCACCGGTGGTCACGGCGAACCCGACGGTGCCGTCGCTGGCCTCGATTTCCACTACGAGCGTGCCGAGTACGTTGATCCCGAAACTGCGGCGACTCTGGCGGTACTCGGGGTATTTGCTCATGGGGGTGCTGATGTGATCGTCGATCCAGTGGCCGTCTGCCTGGTCGTGGTAGTCCGCGCCGCCGCCGCGCAGCACAAAGGCGCGCACGTGCTTGATTGTGATGTTGCCCATGGTGTGACTCCTTGTTTAAACAGTGGCCGGCGTGTTCGTCGCTTTATGGCCTGGGGAATGGATACCGAGTACCAGCAAGGCTGCGACTACAGTGGTGGCGGACAGCAGGTAGAGGCCGGCCGCAGGGGAGTGAAAGGCGGTTTCTGCCCAGTTCTTCAGCACCGGGGCGATAAAACCGCCGAGGGCGCCGAAGGAGTTGATCAGGGCGATGCTGGCGGCCGCTGCGCTGCCGGCCAGGTAGCTGGACGGGAAGGTCCAGAACACCGGTTGCACGGCGATAAAGCCCGAGGCGGCAAAGCACAGGGCGAGCATGCCCAGCAGCGGGTTGGCAAAGGTCACCGAGCAGGCGATCCCGGCGGCGGCCATCAACAGGGTCAGGGACGCGGCTTTGCGGCGCTCGCCGGTGCGGTCGGAATAGCCGGGAATCCACCACGCGGCGAACAGCGCACAGACCCAGGGAATCGCCGAGACCAGGCCCACCATCAAGCCGACCCTGGTCCCCAGCAGCCCACCGACCTGGGTTGGCAAGTAGAACACCACGCCGTAAACGCTGGCCTGGATCAGTAGGTACACCAGGCACAGGTACAGCACGCTGGGCTGGCACAGCACAGTGAGCAGGCTACGGCCGTGGGAGGTTTTGTGCTGGTCTTCGCGGTCGAGCAGGTCCTGGATCTGGCGGCGCTCTGCAACGCTCAGCCATTTGGCATCGGCGGGGCGGTTGTCCAGGTACCAGTAGGCCCAGATGCCAACCGCGGTGGCCATCAGGCCTTCCACCGCGAACAGCCATTGCCAGCCGTGCAGCCCAGAGAACCCGTCCAGCTCCAACAACAGGCCCGAGAGCGGGCTGCCGAAGATGAAGGCCAGGGGCGCGCCAAAGTAAAAGAAACCCATGGCCTTGCCGCGCACGGCAGAGGGGAACCAGTAGGTGAGGTAGAGAATCACCCCGGGGAAGAATCCGGCTTCGGCCACGCCCAGCAGGAAGCGCAACAGGTAGAAGCTGGTTTCGTTATGGGCAAACATCATGGCGGCGGACACCAGGCCCCAACTGACCATGATCCGGCACATCCACAGGCGGGCACCGACGCGATGCATGATCAGGTTGCTCGGCACTTCCAGCAGCGCATAGCCGACAAAAAACACCCCGGCGCCAAAGGCGAAGGCGGCATCACTGAGGCCGGTGTCGGCCTGGAAGGCTTGCTTGGCGAACCCGACGTTGGCGCGGTCGAGGAAGGCCATGATGTACATCAACAGCAGAAAGGGCAGCAGCCGCCAGGAAATCTTGGCGAGCAAGGACGCAGGCAGGGTCTTCATTGTTCAGTCCAGTTGTTTTGTTCTTATGGGAAGGACTGTACGGCGCTCTATCTATACGCTACAAATCGAATCTCGCTTACAACTGATAACCTCAGGGTATCGATAACAGGGAAAAAAATGAGTAGTCCCGCAATCTCCCGCAGCCTGTTCAACCGCCTGCGCTACAAGCATCTGCATATGCTGGTGGCCTTGAGTTCCAGCCAGAACCTGCACCGTGCGTCCCAAAGCCTGAACATGTCGCAGCCGGCGGCGACGCGCATGTTGCGCGAGATCGAGGATATGTTTGCCTGTGACCTGTTCGAGCGCCTGCCCCGGGGCATGCGCCCGACGGCACTGGGCAAGGAATTGATCCGCTTTGCCGAGTCGGCGCTGAGTGGCCTCGACCGCTGCGCCGAGGAACTGATGATGCGCCAGCAGGGCGGCTACGGGTATTTGTCGATCGGCACCATCATGGGCGCGGCGCCGGACCTTGTGATGGACTCCATTGCGCAGATCAAAACCCTCAACCCGCAGATGCGCATTCGCATCATGGGCGATACCAGCGACCAGGTGATCCAGTTGCTGGAGCAAGGCCGCATCGACCTGGCCATCGCCCGGCGCAACGCCGCCACCGACAGTGAGCATTACACCTTTGAGCCCCTGGGCAACGAACGCATGCTGGTGGTGGTGCACGCCGGCCACCCCCTGGCCCAGCGCGAGCATCTGCCGCTGGCGGAGCTGGTCAGTGACTGGCCGTGGATTCTGCAACCGCAAACCAGCCCGGCGCGCATTGGTTTTGATGAAGCATTGCAACACCTGGCCTTGCCGCAGCCGGCGGACATTATCGAGTGTAGTTCGGTGTATTCCATGCAGCAACTGATTCAACTCACCGACGCGATCATGGTGCTCTCGGAAAGCGCCCTGCGGGATTACTTGAAAATGGGCCTCGTGGTGGCCTTGCCGGTGGTGCTGGAGGTGCAACTGGCACCGTTCGGGATGCTGCTGCGCAAGGGCGACCCGGTGAGCCGCGAGTTGGGGTTGTTTATCGACATGCTCAGGCAAAAGGCCGCAATGCTTTAAACATCGTGTGCAAAAGAACGTGGTATGCCGGCGGGTTATTAAATAGAATTAATCTCATTTGAGACTGACTCGCGCCGCGCAGGTTACTTGCCATGAATGATGCTGTAGTGCCGACGCACCTCGCTGAACCCAGCCTTCACACGTTGTATCGCGACCACCGCAGCTGGCTCGAAAGCTGGCTGCGGCGCCGCTTGGGCAACGCCTGGGATGCGGCCGACCTGAGCCAGGACACGTTCCTGCGGGTGCTGGCCAGCGCGCAGCCGATTGCGCAATTGCAGGAGCCCCGGGCCTATCTGGTGACGGTGGGCAAGCGCTTGCTGGTGAATTTTCACCAGCGGCGCAGTCTGGAACAGGCGTATCTCAATGCGTTGATGCAGTTGCCGGAGGCTTGCGTGCCGTCGCCGGAGCAACGCTGGTTGCTGCTGGAAACCCTGCAAGCCCTGGATGAATTGCTCGACGGTTTGCCGGCGGTGGTGCGCCGCGCGTTTCTCTGGAGCCAGCTGGAAGGACTCGGCTATCGGGAGATTGCCGAGCGGCTCAAGGTGTCCGAGCGTACGGTCAAGCGCTACATGGCCCAGGCTTACGAGCATTGCCTGCTGGTGGAACTGTGAGCCGTACTGCGCCGGATCTCGCCCGGGCGGCGGCGCAATGGCTGGCGTTGCTGGAATCCGGCAGCGCCACCGAACGTGATCACGCCCGCCTGCAGCAGTGGCGTGACAGCCATCCCCAGCATGAGCAGATCTGGCAAAAAGCCCAGTCGCTGCGCCAACGGTTTACCGACTTGCCGCCAGCGTTGGCCATGGCCAGCCTTGATCGTCCGCAACCGGGACGGCGTGCAGTACTCAAGCGTGCCTTGGGCGTCGCCGCGTTGTTGCCAACCGCGTGGTTGCTCAGCCGGCAATTGCCTATCGACGTGTGGCGCGCCGACCTGCACACCGCTACTGGCGAACGCAAGCGAGTGCCGCTGTTGGATGGCAGTAGCCTGCAACTGAATACCGCGAGCGCGGTGGACGTGGATACGGCCCGGCGCCGTGTGACGCTGGTGGAAGGGGAGATGGCGTTGACGGTGCCGGGGGCTGGTGCGCTGACGGTGCAGACGCGTTATGGCCAGGTGATCGTCAGCCAGGCTGAAGTGTGTGTGCGGCAGTTGTCTTCCGGGTGTTTGGTGTCGGTGTTGAAGGGCGCGGTGCAGGTGCAGGACCTGCGTGGGCAAGTGGCGACATTGCAGGGGGGGCAGCAGGCACGGTTGCAGGCGTCGGGGATGGGCGCTGCGGTGGGGTTTGATGCGTTGCAATTGGGTTGGCGCGACGGTGTGCTGACTGCGCAGAACCAGCTGTTGGGTGATTTTTTGCGGGAGCTGGAGCGGTATCGGCCGGGTGTGCTGCGCTGGGACCCGAGCCTTGAAGCGCTGCGGGTCACTGGGAGTTTTCAGTTGGCTGATACCGATCGAATTCTTGCGTTGCTGGCGTCGACGATGCCGCTGCAAGTGCAGTCCCGTACGCAGTATTGGGTGACGTTGACGCCGCGTAAATCGGCTGCTTGATGCGATCCTTGTGGGAGCGGGCTTGCTCGCGAAGAACCTGAGAGCGCCGCGTTGAATCAGGATGCCCGCGTCATCGTTAACGACCTTCGCGAGCAAGCCCGCTCCCACATTTGAACCGTGCCCGCTTCAGCTTTTGATTTTGGGCGGACTCAACACGTGCCTTTCAGATCACATGCGCCCGTTGCAGCTCAGTCAACGCCAGTGCCTTGAGCCGCGCCAACAGCGGATCCCGCCGATCCCGCGGATGCACCAGCTCCACCGCCAGCTCCTGGCGAATACTGCTCGGCCGGTTATCCATCACCAACACCCGGTCACTCAGGTACAGCGCCTCGTCCACATCGTGAGTCACCAGCAGCAGGGCGATCCCGTGGTGCTCGGCCAATTGCAGCAGCAGGTCCTGCAGCTTCATGCGGGTAAACGCATCCACCGCGCTGAACGGTTCGTCCAGCAACAGCACCTGCGGCCGTGAATACAGCCCGCGAGCAATCGCCACCCGTTGCGCCATCCCGCCAGACAACGCCTTGGGCAACGCCTGGCCAAAACCCGTAAGCCCAACCTCATCGATCAACTGCGCGACCCAGGCCTTGTCATAGCCAACGTCATCGCTGAAACCAATGTTTTGCTCCACCGTCAGCCACGGCATCAGGCGTGGCTCCTGAAATACAAACGCGACCTCACCACCACCTTGCAACAGTTCCCCCTGATAGTCCTTTTCCAGCCCGGCGACGATCCGCAGCAAGGTGCTTTTGCCGCAGCCACTGGGGCCCAGCAAACTGACGGCTTCCCGCGGCTGCAAGGCCAAATGGACGTTGGTCAGCACCGTCGTCGCGCCGAAGTTTTTCCGCTCGACGCGAATGTCCAGTAGCGCTTCACTCATGCTCAATTCTCCGGGCCTTGGCCGTTGAAGGTATCGCGCCAGGCCAGGCAGCGTTTTTCCAGGGCCGCCAACAGGCCGTCGCTGATCTTGCCCAGCAGCGCCAGCACGATGATCGCCGCCAGCACAATGTCGGGCCGTGAGGTTTCCCGGCCATCGCTGAGCAGGTAACCCAGGCCCTTGGTCGCGGCGATCAACTCGGCCGCCACCAGGAACATCCACGCCAGGCTCAGGCCGCTGCGCAAGCCGGTGAACAGGCCGGGCAGGGCGGCAGGCAACAGGATGCGACGCACCAGGCGCGTGCGGCTGAAGGCATACATCTGCCCGACTTCCACCAGCTTGCGGTCGATGTCGCGAATGGCCGCGACGCCATTGAGGTACACCGGGAAGAACGCGCCGATGGCAATCAGCACGATCTTCGAGGTCTCATCAATGCCCAGCCACAGCAGCAACAGCGGCACCCAGGCCAGGCTCGGGATCGAGCGCAGGCCGGCGAAGGTTGGTTCCAGGTACGCCTCGGCCTCGCGGCTCAAGCCGACCCAGGCGGCAAACACCAGGGCCAGGCCGGCGCCGATGGAGAACCCCAGCAGCACCCGCAACAGGCTGGCGCTGATGTGTTTCCACAGCGCGCCTTCGGCGAGGTCGGTGAGGGTCACGGCGATCTCGCTGGGCGCCGGCATCTGGTAGGACGGCAGCCAGCCGATGCGCACCACCACTTCAAGGATCACCAGGATCAGCACCGGCAACGCCAGGCCCTTGAGCCGCCGCGGCCAGGCGCTGCGCTGCACGGTGAGCGTTGGCGCGAGTGCGACGGGCAGGGTTTCGCTTTTGCTGCTCATGACGCTCCCCTTATGGACGAGGCAAAGCCTGGCCAAAGCTTGGGTCGATCAACTGGTCGATCACCTGATCCACATTCACCCCACGGCGCACCAGTTCTTCCGAGACCAGGATCGGCGCGGCCGCCTTGGACGACACCACGTCCTGGGCAGTGAGCAATGGGCTGCTAAGGTCGGTACGCGACAATTGCAGCTTGGCCACGTCCAGGGGCAGGCCGGATTCGTCGGCCAGCAGCTTGGCGAATTCGTCGGGGTGTTTCACCGCCCAGTTGCGGGCTTTTTCATAGGCACCGAGCACCTTGGCGATGGTCTGTGGATGCTCCTTGGCGTATTTGTCGGTCACGCTGACCACGCCGTAGCTGTTGAAGTCCTTGTTGCGGTACAGCAGGCGCGAACCCGCCTGGATTTCGCTGGCGGCCATGTGCGGGTCGAGACCGGCCCAGGCATCCACATCACCTTTCTCCAGCGCGGTACGGCCGTCGGGGTGCTGCAGGTGCACCAGTTCCACGTCGTCCTTGCTCAGGCCGGCTTTCTGCAGGCTGCGCAGGGTGAACAGGTACGGGTCGGTGCCTTTGGTGGCGGCGATTTTCTTGCCCTTGAGGTCGCTGACGCTCTTGAACGTCGAGTCCTTGCGCACCACCAGTGCAGTCCACTCGGCGCGGCTGTACACGTACACCGACTTGATCGGGCTGCCATTGGCCCGGCTGAGCACCGCCGACAGGCTGGCGGACGAGGCGAAGTCGACGCCGCCGCTGTTGAGGTATTCCAGGGAACGGTTGCTGCCCTGGCTCAACACCCAGCCGACCTTGGTTTGCGGCAGCGCTTCTTCAAGCCAGCCGAAGTGTTTGAGCACCAGGCTCACCGGGGAGTAGTAGGCGTAGTCCAGGTTGACTTGCGCAGGGTCGGTTTCCGCTGCATGGGCCAGGGGTTGCAGGCTGAAGGCGAGGGCGCAGGCGCCCAACAGGGTATTGAAGAAGGGTTTCATGGAACAGCTCCGGACAAGGCGGGAAAAGAGAAGGCTTTTCTTATATTCAGAAAATTCATATGGCATGTTCCATCATGCGTTATAGGAATATGCAGTCTCTGTGCCAGCGTCTTTGCAGGGCAGGGCAACACCCTGGCGTAGCAGCTGTCGAGCCCAAGCGAGGCTGCGTTCGCGGTGCTTCAGACAGACCGCTGACGCATCCTCGCTTGGGCTCGACAGCTGCTACGTGGGGAGTGGTTGGGAGTGGGGAGGCGGGCACTTTGTTGAATCACTGTTGGCTGTGCAACAGCTTTCATATGTTTTTATGGAATAAATAAAGAGTTATATATTCCTTTTGTTGGTTTCACGAATAGGGCACTTTGAGTGCCTGCGCATTCGTGCGGATTGACCCAACAGACCAAAGGAAAGCCGACATGACCATTAAAGCGATCAACGTGCGCAACCAGTTCAAAGGCGTGATCAAGGAAATCCTGATCGGCGAAGTGGTGTCAGAGATCGACGTGCAAACCGCGTCGGGGATCGTGACGTCGGTGATTACCACACGCTCGGTGCGTGACTTGGAATTGAAGGTGGGCAGTGAAGTGATTGCCTTTGTGAAGTCGACTGAAGTGTCGATCGCCAAGCTGTAAACCCGAGTCCAGTTGTGAACCCAATCCAAATGTGGGAGCGGGCTTGCTCGCGAATGCGGTGTGACAGTCGACATCTACAATGACTGATCCACCGCTTTCGCGAGCAAGCCCGCTCCCACATTTGGTTTTGCATACAGCCGTTGGAGGGTTAGTTGAGTCGAGGCCCGCCTCCCGATGGCCGGGACCCAGGCTTCTCATCCGAAGCATCCGGCAGTGCCTTGGGCGTTTCACTCGGGTCCTTGTAGTCCTTGTGCAAATCCCCATCCAGCCGGTTGCTCGACGAGCCGCCGCTTTGTGGTGTGGAGTCGAAGTGCTCCCACTCCGATTGCTGGAAGCGGAACAGGCTATCATCGGTCGGCGTGTCGCGGCCGTGGTAGTGGTGGATCTCGTAGTGGGCGTATTCGACCTTGTCGGCCCAGTTGTCCTGCAGCAAACCGTCGCCAGCCAGGTCGCGGTACCAGTCGTTTTCCTTCTCGGTGGCCTTCTGTTTTTTGTTGTGGTCGACGAAGTAACCGATGATTCCGCCTACCACCGCCAACACCACGCCCACCAGGAACAGCGGCCCGGTCAGCGCCGCCGCCGTGCCCGCGCCAAACAGCGCCGCCGCACCCAATACCCCGGCCGACGCGCCGAACGCACCGCCCGCCACTTGCAAGCCACCTGCGGCCTGAGCCAACGGGTCTTTGCTGTCCACGCCGCTTTTGATCGCCAGGGCGCCGAGCACAATGTCGGCAAAACCACCGGCAATGTCCGTCGCCGGGCCCAACACCTTGATCACGGAACCGGCGATCTTCGCCGATTGGGAGGCGCCAAGCTTGGCCGCACCGGCTGCCTTGAGGCCGTCATCCAGGTGAGTGGCGAGGCCTTCGGTAGCTTCGGTTACCGCCTTGTCGCCCTCGCCAAACAGCTTGGCCACGCCGTCGTACTGGCTGTCGGGAACCGCGTCCAGGGCCGCAGCGATTTCCTTGCTGACCTTTGAGTCGATTTCGGTGGGTTTGCTGAAGTCGATGACTTTGCCGGCCGCCCCTTCCTTGCCCCAGATTTCCGGCAGGGTCTTGTCCAGGCCGAGGAAGTCCACCAGGCCGCCCTTGCCCAGGGCTTCGCCGATCTTGTCACCGAGCTTGACGAAGTGGCTGGCGCCGCCGGCAAAACTCAGGAAGTCCTTGGCGATGGTCATGCGTTGGGCCGGGGTTTCGCCGAGCTTGCCGCCTTTGCCCACCAGTTGGTAAATCCCCGAAAACAGGCTGACGCCGGCGCCCATCGAACCGAGGATGCCTTTGCTGTTGAGGGTGTTGAACACTTCGCCGAGCATGCCGCGATCCGCCACCGGGATATACGGTTTGCTCAGGGCGGTTTTCACGTCGGCTTCGCTGATGGTGCCGCTGTTCTTGTAGACGTCGCCGAGCTCTTCCAGGGCCTTGGTCACGGCCGAGGATTTCTCCTTGCCCTCCAGGCCTTCGTTGAGGAATTTCTCCAGCACTTCCTGGCTGCGGCGCGGCAGGTCCAGCAGGTTGCCCTTGAGCACGCCCTTGAGCAGGCCGAACAGGTCCTTGGTGGCCAACTCCTTGTTGTCGTCGGAGATCTTGCTCGGGTCCGAGAGAATCTCGTTGAGGTCGGTGGTGAGGCCATCGGCCTGGATATTCTGCGCGGCCTTGGTGGCGGCTTCCGGGTCGAACAGCGACAGCGAGGTCAGGGTGTTGCTCAGGTCTTGCTGGGCTTCGTGGCTCTTGCCCTGTTTTTGCAGGTCCTTGAGGTACAGCACATAGTCGGGGTTGCTGGTCAGGTCGAGAAGCTTCTGCTTGATCTCGTCCTTGTTGGGCAGGTGACTGATGGCGTCGTCCATCTTGGTCTTGTAGTCGGCCTGCACCGTCGGGTCCTTGAACAACTCGCCGATCTGCTCCTGCACCGCCTTGCCGTCGATGATGTCGTGCATGTCGGCGGAGGTGAGCTCGGTCTGCTTGTCATCGAACTCGCGCCAGGTGGTGTTGAACGGGCGCTTGGATTCTTCGTAGCCGGTGATGCCATGGCCGTTCTGGTAGGCGGCCTGGGCTTCCAGGGCACGGACCAGTTTGGCCCGTGGGTCGTCTTTGGGAATCGAGCCGTCCTTGACGCCGGCGCGGTAGGTGTCGATCAGTTCGGTGGTGGCCAGTTCGCTGACGCTCTGGGTCGGCGACTTGTCGTCGTCCTTGTCGGCATGCACGCCGGTGTCGAGGTTGAGCACGTCGAGCTCATCGTTGCTCGGCAGGTTGTACTTGGCGCGGGTCTCGTCGACGGTGCCGGCGCTCCAGGCTTCCCATTTCGCCACCACTTCGTCGTAGAGCTGCGGGCTGAGCTCCTTGGAGACGATGACCTTGCCTTCGCTGGTTTCATAGCGGATCAGGCCGTCCCCCAGCTCGTCGGGGGAACCGAAGGTGATCTCGGTGTTCTTCAGGAAGTCATTCGGCCCGGCCAGCTTGTAGCCGGCGTCTTCACTGGAGTGGATCTTGCTCCAGGTGTCCTGGGCGGTGGCCACGCTCTTGAACAGTTCCGGGCTGACGTCGGCCGATACGACGACCTTGGTGCCGTCGTGGGTTTCATAGGTCAGCACATTGCCTTGCTGGCCTTCGATCCAGCCGAAGCCCTTGTAGTCGTTCAGCTCCGGCGCCTTGGTATTGGCGTCTGCCAGGGTCGAGCCGTCGTTGAGCGCGGACTCTACGGCGGCCTTTTTGTCGGGGTTGGTGTAGACCTCGTGCAGGCCTGCCAGGTAGTCGAACAGCTTGGGATTGTCGTCGCGGGCCACGACCATTTTCTGGCCATTGCTTTCAAAGCGGATCAGGCCGGGGCCGACTTCATCCTTGGGGCCGACGGTGGTGCCGGCGTAGGGCGGCCACACTTCGTTGTCGCTGGCGCGCTTGTAGCCGGCGTCTTCGCTGCTGCCCAGGCCGGTGAAGCTTTCATAGGCTTCCTTGGCTTTCTGGAAGGCCTCGGGGTTGTCGCGCTGGCTGATGACGAACTTGTTGCCGTCCTGGGTCTCGTAGCGAATCACGCCGGGGCCGGTTTCGTCGGGCGGGCCGAGGGATTTGTAATCACCGAGCTTTTCCGGGGCCGTGGCGTCGCCGCCCAGGCGCTGGTAGCCGGCGGCTTCGCTGGCGTTGACGCCGGAGAGTGCCTTGAAGTCGGCGCTGACTTGCTTGAACAGCTCGGGGCTGTCTTTTTCGCTGACGATGACTTTCTTGCCGTCCTGGGTTTCATAGCGGATCAGGCCGGGGCCGACTTCGTCCGCCGGGCCGATGGCCTTGTAATCCCCCAGGGTGGTGGGCGGCGCGGCGTCCTTGGCGGCCAGTTCATAGCCTTGTTCCTTGCTGGCAGCGAGCCCTTGCGCGGTTTTGTCGCCGGCCTCCACCTTCTTGTTGTTGGCGCTGTTCTTGAGCAGCACGTGGAACGCCGCGCCGGACTTGGGCGGTGTGAGAGGAAGGGCTTTGGGGTCGGTCGAGCGGTTGAGCGGCTGGGTCGTCATGCCATGGAACTCCTGCTGTTACCGGTGGGACGAATCGGCAAAAACAGTAACAGCAGGGGTTCGGCGGTCGTTGCGAAAAGTTGTGAATTGCGCCTTAACGGTGACGCAGGCTGCGTTCCAGGCGGGCGATGCCTTCTTCCAGCATGGCCCGTGGGCAGCCGAAGTTCAGGCGCACGAATTGCTGGCTGTCATCGCCGAATTCAATCCCGGCGCTCAAGCCGACCCTGGCCTGTTCGAGGAAGAACCGTTGCGGGTCGTCCAGGCCCAGGGCGCTGCAATCCAGCCAGGCCAGGTAGGTGCCTTGAGGCGCATGCATGACCACGCCGGGCAGGCGGGTTTGCACGGCGTTCAGCAGGTAATCGCGGTTGGCTTGCAGGTAGGCCACCAGCGCCTGCAGCCAGTCGCCGCAGTCGCTGTAGGCCGCACGCGTGGCTTCCAGGCCCAGGGGGCTGACGCTGTCGACCATGCCGCAGCGCGCTTGGTTGAAGCGTTCGCGGATCTCGGGATTCTGGATCACCGCGAAGCAGGTCTTCAACCCGGCGACGTTATACGCCTTGCTCGCCGACATCAGGGTGATGGTGCGCTGGGCAATCTCGGGGCTGAGGCTGGCGGTGGGAATATGCCGGCGGCCGTCAAAGCACAGCTCGGCGTGGATTTCATCGGAGACGATCAGCGCACCCTGGTCCAGGCAGGCGCTGGCCACGGCCAGCAGTTCCTCACGGGGGAAGACCTTGCCCATCGGGTTGTGCGGGTTGCTCAACAGCAGCGCCCCAGCGTCGGTGAGGGCTTCACGCATTGCCGGCAACGGCGTGAGGTACTCGCCTTCGGCGCTCAGCTCAAACGGCACTTCGATCTTCGGCAGGTTCCAGTGGCCGGGCGCCAGGCGGATCGGGCGATAGTTGGGGGTTTGCAACACCACCGGTTGGCCGGGCTGCACAAATGCGTGCAGCGCCATGTTGAAACCGGGTTCGACACCCGGCAAAAACAGCAACTCATCCGGCTGTACGCGCCAGGCGTACTTGGCCCACAGATCGGCGACGATCGCCTCGCGCACGCCATCGCAGGCCACGCTGTAGCCGAGGATCTGCTGACCCAGTCGCTCGTGCAACGCTTGAAGCACGGCCGGTGGGGCAGCGATGTCCATGTCGGCAATCCACATCGGCAGAACGTCTTGCGGGTAACGACTCCACTTGGTGCTGCCGGTGCCGAGGCGGGAGTGGATCGTGTCGAAATCAAAGCTCATGGGTGGCTCGTATCAGGGAGGCGGGCGTAGAAATGGCGCTGATTCTAGCGCCATTAATTTTACGCGCCAGCGCTGATTGCCGCCCGGGCGCCCGCTTGCCGGTCAAATGCCTCGGCCAACTGCGTGTGGGCCTGTTCCAGGCTGCGCTGCACGGCGGCTGCGCCACGCACCATGGCCCCCAGATAGACGAAATCCACCGCGTGAATGCCCACGGTTCCAAGGATCGCCTGCAGGTAGGGCGTGAGGAAGTCGGGCTCGCGGTTTTTTCGCGAACTGCCGGAGCTGACCAGCACAAAGGTGCGCCGGTCCTTGAGCAAGCCGACTTTCTCAAACTGCGGATTCACCGTGAAACTGCGGTGGATGCGCACCACATGGTCGATCCAGCACTTGAGGGCCGCCGGCACCGTGAAATTGTGCACGGGGGTGCAGATGATCAACAGGTCACAGGCTTCCAGCTCGACAATCAGTTGCTCGGAGCGCTCGGTTGCCGGGCCGCTCAGGCCGCCGGGCGTGGTCAGGGCGTTGGCGTATTCCCGGGTCAGCGCCGGCAAGGCCTGGCCGCCGTAGTCGCGTTCGGTCACTTCGGCTTGCGGCGCCTGTTCGCGGAGCAGGGCGCGGGCCAGGCGGAAGGTCTGGGCGGCCTTGCCGTGGGGGCTGAAGCTCAGTAGCAGGGCGCGGGTCATTGGTCGAGGTCCTGTGAAAAGTGCATCCCCAGTGGCAGCAGGCCCTGGCGAAAATAGAAGCGTTGGGCCAGGGCCATGTGCATGCCGGTGTCCAGCACCAGGTAGCGATAGCCCAGGCGGCGGGTGTGCTGGCGTACCTCGTCCAGCAGGCGCGCACCCAGGCGTCGGCGTTGCAGGGAGGCGTCCACCACTAGGTCATCGACGTAGATAAAGCGCCCATACAGCAGGTTTTCCGTCAGGCGATAACCGGCCAGGCCCAGCACCTGGCCGTTTTCCCGGGCGGCCAGCAGGCGGTAGCCGGTTTCGCGCTGGCGCTGGATCTGCTGGACGAAGGCGTGCGGGTCTTCGAGCTTTGGCCGCAGTTGCTGCATGACGGCAAAGCAGGCCAGGCAGTCGGCGTCGCTTTCGATGTGCACAAACTCAACAGAGTCATTCATGGTTGCCGTGCTCCATGTGCGCTTTTACGGCGGCAGGGACTTTGCGAAAGCTGATGGCGACGCGGTTCAGGGCGTTCATCAGGGCGATAGCCAGGGTCAGGTCGGCAATTTCCCTGTCATCGAAGAGGGCCTTGGCCTCGGCATAGTGTTCGTCCGGCACCTCGGTTTGTGCGACCTGGGTGACCGACTCGGCCCAAGCTAACGCGGCGCGTTCACGCGGGCTGAACAACGGCAACGCTTCGCGCCAGGCGGCCAGCAGCATCAGCTTTTCCAGGCTCACGCCCTGTTTGAGCAGGTCGCGCGAATGTGAGTCCAGGCAGTAGGCGCAGCCGTTGAGTTGCGAGACCCGCAGGTACACCAGGTCAATCAATTCCTTCTCCAGGCCGCAGCCGTGGATGTAGCTGTGCACCGAGCCAAGGGCCTTGTAGCCGACGGGCGCCGCCAGGGCGTAGTCGAGACGGTGTTGCATGGGGTGCTCCTTGTTTCGTGAAGTGATGCCGTCAGTGTGGCGGCCGGGTCGCCGGCTCAATAGGGCCAAGAATGGACAAGCGGGTTGGGACAAGATCAGACTTCAGGGCTGATTCACTGTGAGCCGGATAACCATGTCGTCACTGCCCAAATACCAGGAGATCTACCGGCGCTTTCGCCAGGCCATCGACCAGGGCCAACTGCGCCCCGGTGAGCGGGTGCCGTCGGTGCGCAGCCTGGCCCAGGAACTGAAGGTGGCCCGGGGCACGGTGGAGACGGCCTACCAGTTGCTGGTGAGCGAAGGGTTCTTCCTGGCGCGGGGCCAGGCGGGAACAGTGGTGGCCGAGGCGTTGCCGCAGCGCTCGATCAAGTCGTTGCCGGTTGAACCCGAACCCGTGGCGCCGGCGTCGGCCCCGCGCCTGTTGCAGTTGGGCTTGCCGGCGCTCGACAGCTTTCCGCGCAAGCTGTGGGCGCGGCTGGTCACCCGGCAAGTGCGCCGAGTCGATGTGAACAGCCTGGCCATGGGCGATGTGCGTGGCGCCCGCTCGCTGCGTGTGGCGATCGCGCAATACCTGGCGCTGTACCGGGGCGTGGAGTGTTCGCCGGAGCAGGTGTTCGTGTGTGCCGGTTACTCGGCGTGCCTCGCGCTGGTGTGTGATGCGCTGCAGATGGCCGGCCAGCCATGCTGGTTCGAAGACCCGGGATACCTGCATGCACGGCAACTGCTGCTGCACTTGGGGGTGCAGTTGGTCCCGGTGCCGGTGGACCACGACGGGCTTGATGTGGAGGAGGGCGTACGGCGTGCTCCCGGCGCCCGGCTGGCGATTGTCACCCCGGCCCACC
This sequence comes from Pseudomonas sp. F9001, assembly GCF_013385435.1. NCBI lineage: Bacteria > Pseudomonadati > Pseudomonadota > Gammaproteobacteria > Pseudomonadales > Pseudomonadaceae > Pseudomonas > Pseudomonas sp. F9001. The sequence goes on along the minus strand of NZ_JACAPX010000007.1, from coordinate 13,787 downwards.
AGAGCCCGCTGGGGGTCGCCCTCGGTACTGCGCGGCGCCATCGCTTGCTCGATTGGGCACAGGCCCACGGCGGCTGGGTGGTGGAAGACGACTACGACAGTGAGTTTCGCTACAAGGGCCAGCCCCTGGCCGCGCTCAAGAGCCAGGACACGGCCGACCGGGTGATCTACTCCGGCAGTTTCAGCAAGATGCTCTTCCCGGGGCTGCGCCTGGGTTATCTGGTGGTGCCTCGGGCGCTGCTCCCGGCCTTTGAGGCCAGCGCCGGCGTGCTGCAAAACCGCAGCGCCGAATTGTTGCAAGCCACCACGGCGGACTTTCTCGACCAGGGCCATTTCACCCGCCACCTGAAAAAAATGCGCCAGCTCTACACCGCGCGGCGCGGCTTTCTGGTGGAGGCACTGGCCAGTCATTGCGGGGCGCTTTTGCAGGTGGATGAGCAGTCCGGCGGGATCAACCTGCTGGCGCGGCTGCGGGTGGACGTCTGCGATCAGGCCGTCGCTGCGGCCGCCGCACGTGCCGGGCTGGGGATACAGGCCGTGTCGGGCTGGAGCATCGAGCCCGGCGGTCAGCAAGGCCTGTTGATGGGCTTCACCAACCTGGCGACTCGCCAGCAAGCGGTGCAAGCGGCGCTGGTGTTGCGCGAGGTCATCGACGGCGCTTTGTGAACACCGGTTGAACATCTTCATTCGCCACATCGGCCCCGAGCTTCTACCCTGAAGGCATAGCCCTCAGGACGCCAAGCGCTCATGTACAAAGACCTGAAGTTCCCGGTTCTGATCGTACACCGCGACATCAAGGCCGACACCGTTGCCGGCGACCGCGTCCGGGGCATCGCCCGGGAGCTTGAGCAGGAGGGCTTCAGTATCTTTTCGGCGGTGGACTACGCCGAGGGTCGCCTGGTGGCTTCGACCCATCACGGCCTGGCCTGCATGCTGATTGCCGCCGAGGGAGCCGGGGAAAATACCCATCTGATGCAAAACATGGTGGAGCTGATCCGCCTGGCGCGGGTGCGGGCGCCAAACCTGCCGATCTTCGCCCTCGGTGAGCAGGTCACCCTGGAAAACGCCCCGGCCGATGCCATGAGCGAGCTGAACCAGTTGCGGGGCATTCTTTATCTGTTTGAAGACACCGTGCCGTTTCTTGCACGGCAAGTGGCCCGTGCGGCCCGCGCCTACCTGGATGGCCTGTTGCCGCCATTCTTCAAGGCCCTGGTGCAGCACACGGCGGATTCCAATTATTCCTGGCACACCCCCGGTCACGGCGGCGGCGTGGCCTATCGCAAGAGCCCGGTGGGGCAGGCGTTTCATCAGTTCTTCGGGGAAAATACCCTGCGTTCGGATTTGTCGGTGTCGGTGCCGGAGCTCGGCTCGCTGCTGGACCACACCGGCCCGTTGGCCGAAGCCGAGGCGCGGGCAGCGCGCAACTTCGGCGCCGATCACACCTACTTCGTGATCAATGGCACTTCCACCGCCAACAAGATCGTCTGGCACTCGATGGTGGGCCGGGATGACCTGGTGCTGGTGGACCGCAACTGTCACAAGTCGGTGTTGCATTCGATCATCATGACCGGCGCCATCCCGCTGTACCTGTGCCCGGAGCGCAATGAACTGGGGATCATCGGGCCGATTCCCCTGAGCGAGTTCAGCCCCGAGTCGATCCGCGCCAAGATCGACGCCAGCCCGCTGACCCGAGGCCGACCGGCCAGGGTCAAGCTGGCGGTGGTCACCAATTCCACCTACGACGGCCTGTGCTACAACGCCGAGCTGATCAAGCAGCAACTGGGCAACAGTGTCGAGGTGCTGCACTTTGACGAGGCGTGGTACGCCTACGCGGCGTTTCATGAGTTCTTTGCCGGGCGCTACGGCATGGGCACCTCGCGCACGCCCGAGAGCCCGCTGGTGTTTACCACGCACTCCACGCACAAGCTGCTGGCGGCGTTCAGCCAGGCGTCGATGATCCATGTGCAGGATGGCGGCGTGCGCAAGCTGGACCGCGACCGCTTCAACGAAGCGTTCATGATGCATATTTCCACCTCGCCGCAGTACAGCATCATCGCCTCCCTGGATGTGGCGTCCGCAATGATGGAAGGGCCGGCGGGGCGGTCGTTGCTGCAAGAGATGTTTGACGAGGCCCTGAGCTTTCGTCGCGCCCTGGCCAACCTGCGCCAGCATATCGCCGCTGAAGACTGGTGGTTTTCCATCTGGCAGCCGCCGCTGGTGGCGGGCATTGACCGGGTGGTGACGGCGGACTGGTTGCTGCAACCCCAGGCCGACTGGCATGGCTTTGGCGATATCGCCGAAGACTACGTGCTGCTGGACCCGATAAAAGTCACCCTGGTGATGCCTGGCCTGAACGCCGGCGGGGCTTTGAGCGAGTGCGGAATTCCCGCAGCGGTGGTCAGTAAATTCCTCTGGGAACGTGGGCTGGTGGTGGAAAAGACCGGGCTGTATTCGTTCCTCGTGCTGTTTTCCATGGGCATCACCAAAGGCAAGTGGAGTACCCTGCTCACCGAACTGCTGGAATTCAAGCGCAGTTATGACGCCAACGTGAGCCTTGCTGTCTGTTTGCCATCGGTGTTTCAGCAGGGCCCGGCGCGGTATCAGGGATTGGGTTTGAAGGATCTGTGCGACCAGTTGCACAGCTGTTACCGCAGCAATGCCACGGCCAAGCACCTGAAGCGGATGTACACGGTACTGCCGGAAATCGCGATGAAACCGGCCGACGCCTATGACCTGTTGGTCAAGGGCGAAGTCGAGGCGGTGTCCATCGACGCTTTGCCAGGTCGGGTCGCAGCGGTCATGCTGGTGCCTTACCCGCCGGGCATTCCGTTGATCATGCCGGGTGAGCGCTTTACCGAATCGACTCGCTCGATCATTGATTACCTGGCGTTTGCCAGGACGTTCGATAGCAGTTTCCCCGGCTTTGTTGCCGATGTTCATGGACTGCAACACGAAGATGACGGCAATGGTCGTTGTTACACCGTCGACTGCATCAAGGGTTAAGGATGTTTATGCAAGCTGTAATGAACCCGAAGTACCCGGGCCTCAGTGTCCGGGTGGCTGACGAAGGATTTGACGCCTACGTGTGGGGGAACGACTTCAGCTTTGAAGTCAACGCCTACGGCAAGCCGGAAATGGGCAAGCGCGTCGACCAGTGGGCGGTGGAGCGTATCGTGCCGTACCGCAAATGCTACGGCATCGACCCCGAGGAGTTCGCCAGCTTCCGTGACGCGGCCGACAGTGCGGTGTTCATGGCCTACCTCGATGACCGGCCCGTGGGGCATATCGTGGTCAGCACCAACTGGAACGGCTTTGCCCATGTGGATGAGCTGGCGGTGGTCTTGCCCGCGCGGCGCCACGGGGTGGCCAAGGCGTTGCTGGACGTGGCGCAGTTCTGGAGCCGCAAGAAGAACCTGCCGGGGATGATGCTGGAGACCCAGAACAACAACCTCGGTGCCTGCCGGCTGTATGAGCGCTGCGGGTATGTGATGGGCGGGATCGACCACCTGCGCTATCGCGGGATTGATCCGCAGACGCGCGAAGTGGCGATTTTCTGGTATCGGTTGTTCAAGACAGAATTGGAAGCAGTCTGAGCTGTACCGATCAACTGTAGGAGCCGTCGAGCCCCAGCGAGGCCGCGATGGCGGTGTGTCAGGCAACCTCTTTATCGACTGTGCCGCCGCCTTCGCAGCCTCGCTAAAGCTCGACAGCTCCCACATTCGATTTGCGCAACCGAAGTACTTGGACCGAACACACAACTCCCAGACTTCCCCCGACCCCCTGTGGGAGCCGTCGAGCCCCAGCGAGGCCGCGATAGCGGTGTGTCAGGCAACCTCTTTATCGACTGTGCCGCCGCCTTCGCAGCCTCGCTGAAGCTCGACAGCTCCCACATTCGATTTGCGCAACCCAAGTACTTGCGACCGAACACACAGCTCCCAGACTTCCCCCGACCCCCTGTGGGAGCCGTCGAGCCCCAGCGAGGCCGCGATGGCGGTGTGTCAGGCAACCTCTTTATCGACAGTGCCGCCGTCTTCGCAGCCTCGCTAAAGCTCGACAGCTCCCACATTCACGGCAATGTGCTTGTCAGCAGGTTTTCAGCCTTCTCGGTGACGATCTCCAGCAGCGCATTCAAGGCGGGCGATGGCTCGCTGCCCTTCAGGGTCAACGCATACAAGGTCACCACAATCGGCGGTGACAATGGGCACGCATCCAGCCCGGCTTCCCGTGCGCCGCTGGCGGTGAACGGGTCGACAATCGCCAGGCCTTCCCCGGCTTCTACCATGCTGCGCATCATCTGATACGTCTGCACCCGCGTTTGCACCACCGGCAGCGGGCGCAGGGCTTGCAGCTTGCTGTCCAGCAGGCGGCTCAGCGGGTCCTGGCCTTCAAGGCCGATCATCGACTGCCCGGCCAGCTCCTGCAGCGCAATGTACTTCTGCCGAGGCTTCAGCCAGCCATGGGGCGCGAGCAATTGCAACTTGCCGTGGGCCAGCGGTTGGCTGTGGATTTGCGGATGGTCCGGGTCGTGCAGGCTCAGGCCGAGGTCGGCTTCGTGCAGCAGCAGGCTTTTGACGATGTCCCGGGTGGAATGGCTGGAGAGGTTGCACGGCGTGTCTTGGAAACGTCGGCGCAGCACGGCGATCGCCTGGGGCAGCAGTTGATTGGCCAGCGGCGGGGTGCACAGTGCGCGCAAGGGCGGGGCATGATGGTGCTTAAGGCTGCTGGCCAGGCGTTGCACCGGCTCAAGGGCTGCATAGAGGTGGGCGATTTCGGCCTGCAGCTCAAGGGTTTCCCGGGTGGCCTGCAAGCGTCCGCGCACACTGGCGAACAGCATGAAGCCCAACTGCAGCTCGGCATCCTTGAGGGTTGCGTCCACATCGGCCACAGGCAGTTGCAACCATTCGGCGGCGGTGCCGAGGTGTCCGGTCTGTAAAATCGCTTGAATGACTTCGATATGACGTAAACGCATGGCCGGAGTCTATGTTCAGCGCGACGTGGATTCAATGGCTCAGGCCCGGGCGTGGAAAAAAGACCCGCCACGGCAGCGCCCCAACTAGACTTGCACGATCAAGTCCCTTGGCGCCTGCAACCAGCAGGTCATACAAAGGGCGTATCAACCAGAGGATCCACGGGGGAGCCTTATCGATGCTCGGTAAAACAGACACGCGCGGGTTTTCGTTGTGGGACCTGCTGGTGGTGGTGCTGGTGGTCGGTGTATTGGCGGTTGCGGTGGGGCCGCGGATCTTCGGCGACGTGACTCAGTCGGAAATCGCCACGGCCAAGGTCCAGTTGAAAGAGCTGGGCAAGGCAGTCGAGCGTTTTCATCAAGATGTAGGGCGTTATCCTACCGACGACGAGGGTCTGGCGGTGTTGACGGTTCAGCCAGCGGGAGAAGGGAAGTGGCGGGGCCCCTATCTCAAGGATCAGGACATGCTGACGGACCCTTGGGGCGTGGCCTATCAGTACCACTATCCTCCCAGCCAGGCCAAAACCAACTTTGATCTGTTCTCGTTCGGCAAGGACCGGACACTGGGAGGCGTCGGCGATAATGTTGATATCGCCTATGGGGAATAACGTTTTATGAAGCGTGGATCGTGGCGGATTCGCGGGTGATGATAGTGCCCGACTGAATCAGCCTGAACTCATCGCCATCCAGTTTTTCTACGCGGTCGCCAATGGCCAGCTTGTAGGTGGTGGTGGGCGCCGAGCCAGCCAGGCCGTCGAGGGGCGGGTTGGATTCCTGGAACTCATGCACCGAATAAACGCGACCTTCCGCGTCTCTGGCATGGAACTGTCCGACAAGTACTGCTGCCATCTGTTTAGAACCTCTGGAGATAAACACTCGATTTGCGGTTCTGTAGACCGTAGGAGAGCGGGGTAGTTTACCTATTGAAAAAAAATACTATTCGTTGACTTTTTCAGACATTACTTACAAATCCATCTGCGGTGTAAACGTCCCTGGGGATTGCAAAAACGCGCTGGTGATAGCGTCGCGCAGGCTCTATAACTACAAACTCCTTAAGTCAGAAATCGGGAAACCCCAATGAGCAAGGTCTACACGATTGCCGTACTGGTCGGCAGCTTGAGAAAAGAGTCGATCAACCGCAAGGTCGCCCTGGCACTGGCCGAGTTGGCGCCCGCCAACCTCAAGTTGAACATTGTCGAAATTGGCGATTTGCCGCTCTACAACGAGGACATCGACGGTGCTGCACCGCCGGCAGCCTACAGTACTTTCCGTCAACACGTGCGTTCATCCGACGCGGTGCTGTTTGTGACCCCCGAATACAACCGCTCCGTGCCGGGTGTATTGAAGAATGCGATTGACGTTGGTTCGCGCCCTTATGGCCAAAGTGTCTTCAGCGGCAAGCCGGGTGCGGTGATCAGTGTGTCTCCCGGAGCCATCGGCGGTTTTGGGGCCAATCACCATTTGCGCCAGTCGCTGGTGTTCCTCGATGTGCCGTGCATGCAGCAGCCGGAAGCCTACCTGGGCGGTGCGGGCAGCGTGTTCGATGAGTCGGGCAAGGTCTCGGAAAAGACCAAGCCGTTTTTGCAGGCGTTTATCGACGCCTATGGCAAGTGGGTGGAAAAACAAAGCGCATAAGTAACCTGTAGGAGCGAGCTTGCTCGCGAAGAACGTCCAGGCGACGCGAGCTTTCAAATAGCCCGCGTCATCGTTAACGATCTTCGCGAGCAAGCTCGCTCCTACAGTGGCGGGACTTATCTGAGCCAGTTGGTTTTCGCCAACTCGATCACCTCATCACCGCGTCCGCTCATCACCGCCTTGAGCATGTACAGGCTGAAGCCCTTGGCCTGTTCCAGCTTGATGCTCGGCGGCATCACCAGTTCCTGGGTGGCGGTGACCACGTCCACCAGCACCGGGCCGTCGTGGGCCAGTGCGCGGCGCAGGGCCGGTTCCAGGTCTTCGGACTGCTCTACGCGAATACCGAGGATGCCCATGGCGTTGGACATGGCGGCAAAGTCCGGGTTTTTCAGCTCGGTGCCGGTATCCAGGTAGCCCGCCGCTTTCATCTCCATGGCGACGAAGCCCAAAGAAGAGTTGTTGAACACCACCAGCTTCACCGGCAGGTTCAACTGCGCCAGGCTGATGAAGTCACCCATCAGCATGGTGAACCCACCGTCGCCGGACATCGAAATCACCTGGCGCCCGGGAAACGCGGCTTGCGCACCGATGGCCTGGGGCATGGCGTTGGCCATCGAGCCATGGTTGAACGAGCCGATCAACCGGCGCTTGCCGTTCATTTTCAAGTAACGCGCCGCCCAGACTGTCGGCGAGCCAACGTCGGCGGTGAAGATTGCGTCGTCGTCCGCCAGTTCGCTGAGCAGGCGCGCAACGTATTGCGGGTGAATTGGCCGGCCGGCCTTTGACGGTTCCGCCAGGTCATCCAGCCCTTGGCGGGCTTTTTCATAATGCTTGAGCGAGGTTTCGAGGAAGCTGCGGTCCGTCTTGCGGGTCAGGCGCGGCAGCAGCGCCTGGATGGTCTCACTGACGTCAGCTGCAATGCCCAGGTCCAGCGTGGCACGCCGGCCCAGTGCCTGTGGGTTGCGGTCGACCTGGATAATTTTTGCGTCGGTCGGGTAGAACTGGCGATACGGGAAGTCGGTGCCGAGCATGATCAGCGTGTCGCAGTTGAGCATGGCGTGGTAGCCGGAGCTGAAGCCGATCAGGCCGGTCATGCCGACGTCGAACGGGTTGTCCCACTCCACATGTTCCTTGCCGCGCAGGGCATGCACCACGGGCGCGCCGAGGGCGTCTGCCAGGGCCACCACCTCATCGTGGGCGCCGGCACAGCCGCTGCCACACAGCAGGGTGACTTTGCCGCTGTGTTCGAGGATGTCGGTGAGGCGTTGCAGGTCCTGTTCCGCCGGCAAGGTGCGCGGTGCCAGCAGGGCCGGCCACGGTTTGAATTTATCTTCTACTTCCAACAGTGACACATCCCCCGGAATCACCACCACCGCTACGCCGCGGTTGAGGATCGCCGAGCGCATGGCACGGTGCAGCACGTGAGGCATCTGCTCGGGGTTGGTCACCAGCTCGATAAAGTGGCTGCACTCCTTGAACAGTTCCTGGGGATGGGTTTCCTGGAAGTAGTTCAGGCCGATCTCGGAGGAGGGGATCTGTGCGGCAATGGCCAGCACCGGCACGTGGTTGCGATGGCAATCGAACAGGCCATTGATCAAGTGCAGGTTGCCGGGGCCGCAGCTGCCGGCGCATACGGTCAGCTCGCCGGTGGCGGCGGCTTCGGCACCGGCGGCAAACGCGGCCACTTCTTCGTGGCGCACATGCATCCACTCGATGCTGTCCATGGTGCGCAGGGAGTCGGTCAGGCCGTTGAGGCTGTCGCCGGTCAGGCCCCAGATGCGCTTGATGCCCGCCTGTTCAAGGGTGGTCGCCAATTGCTGGGCCAGGGTGATTTTCGCCATGAAGAACTCCAATCGTCAGTGAGGGTAAAAAGCTGCTGATCAGTTAAGGACAGTTCCATGGCGCTGAATGCTCCCCGCTCAATGTGAAGAATTGGTCATCGCAGCGCGATATTGCCGAGTGCGGCGGGCGATAAACAGTTGGTCTTTTATCAACGCCAGCAGCGGCGTCACCCCGGGTTTCGGCTGGCGGCCACGGCTCAGGCGGCGAAGCTGATAACGCACCACTGCCATGCTCGCCAGGCTGGCCAGGGGTTTGCGCTTCCAGCGGATCGGCGGCAATTGCGGGTTGAGATCGCGGCCGGCGCGCCATTGCTTGATCAGGTGCGGCTCCAGGGTCAGCGCGGTGGCGATCCCGGCCATGGCGATGCCGCTGTCCAGGACTTGCTGCACGATCGGCAAGCGCCGGATGCCGCCGGTGACCATCACCGGCATGTTGGCGACTTTCGCCAGGTCGCTGGCCATCTCGATGAAATAGGCTTCGCGGGCCAGGGTGCGTCCGTCGCGAGCCTCGCCTTGCATGGCCGGGGCTTCGTAGCTGCCGCCGGACAGTTCCAGCAGGTCGATGGCCAGCGGGTTGAGCAGCTCGACCACGGCGTGGGCGTCGGCGGCGTCAAAGCCACCGCGCTGGAAGTCGGCGGAGTTGAGTTTCACCGCCACGCAGAAATCCGCGCTTACGGCGGCGCGCACGGCTTTGATCACTTCCAGCAACAGCCGAGCGCGGTTTTCAACGCTGCCGCCCCAGCGGTCTGTGCGCTGGTTGCTCAAGGGCGAGAGAAACTGGCTGAGCAGGTAGCCGTGGGCCGCATGTATCTGCGCACCGCTGAAGCCGGCCTTTTCGGCGAGACGCGCGCTGGTGGCGAAGCGCGAGATGACGTCCTGGATATCGTCCTCGGTCATGGCCTTGGGTTGGGCGAACATCTTCGAAAAGCCGCCGAGATCGAGGGCCACCGCCGAAGGTGCCAGGGCCTGCTGGCCGAGGTTGGCCATGGTCTGGCGACCCGGGTGGTTGAGCTGCACCCAGAACTGCGCGCCCTTGGCCCGGCCAATCGCGGCCCATTGGCGAAACTTGTCCAGGTGACGTTCGTCTTCCAGCACCACGCCGCCGGGGCCGGTCATGGCGTGGCGGTCGATCATCACGTTGCCGGTCAGGATCAGGCCGGGCTCGCCGTCGGCCCAGGCTTGATACAAGCGCATCAGGGCCTCGGAAGGCGCCTGGTTCGCATCCGCCATGTTCTCTTCCATCGCCGCCTTGGCGATGCGGTTACTGATGAGCTGGCCGTTGGGCAATTGCAACGCTTCAAAGGGCGACATGCTTGACTCCTCACATTGGGAGCGCTCAGGCTAAGCTTAAAGGTCACTTTAAGGTCAATGGGGTTGGCGATGAATATTGGTGAACTGGCGGAACGCAGCGGCTTGGCAGCCTCGAAGATTCGTTTTTACGAAGCCCAGGGGCTGATCCAGGTCGAGCGACAAGGTAATGGCTATCGCCGTTATCCCATGCAGACGTTGCAGACGCTGCAATTGATCCAGGGCGCTCAGCGCGCCGGTTTCAGCTTGCAGGAGTTGAAGGCGCTGATGCCCGACGATTCGCCGAGCGAGGCGAAACGCGCCGATATCGTCTTGAGGCTTGAGCGCAGGATTGCGCAGATAGAAGAGCTTCAAGCCCGAATGGACCAGAGCAAGGCCGAGTTACGCGCGGTGATCGCCACGATCCAGGCACACCCGGAAGGCACGCCGTGCACCCAGGCGCAGGACAAAGTCTGGGCCTCAATCGAGGCGCATAAAAAAACGCCGCGCATCTGACGATACGCGGCGTTCGTTTACAGCAACAAAACCTTAGGCTTGAACCACAGGGATGTTGGCGCTTGCAGCAATTTCACGGAACTCGGCGATCTGGTCAAAACTCAGGTAGCGATACACGTCACTGGCCATGGTGTTGATCTTCGCGGCGTATTCCATGTACTCCTCGACGGTCGGCAGGCGACCCAGGATGGAAGCCACCGACGCCAGCTCGGCCGAAGCCAGGTAGACGTTTGCGCCGTCACCCAGACGGTTCGGGAAGTTACGGGTCGACGTCGACACAACGGTCGAGTTCGGCTCTACACGTGCCTGGTTACCCATGCACAGCGAGCAGCCCGGCATTTCCATGCGCGCGCCAGCCTTGCCGTAGATGCCGTAGTAGCCTTCTTCGGTCAGTTGGTGAGCGTCCATCTTGGTCGGCGGCGACAGCCACAGACGGGTTGGCAGCTGACCCTTGACCTGATCCAGCAGTTTACCGGCAGCGCGGAAGTGACCGATGTTGGTCATGCACGAACCGATGAACACTTCGTCGATCTTCTCGCCAGCAACGCTGGACAGCAGACGGGCGTCGTCCGGATCGTTTGGCGCGCAGAGCACAGGCTCCTTGATGTCGGCCAGGTCGATCTCGATGATTTCAGCGTATTCGGCGTCAGCATCGGCAACCATCAGCTCAGGGTTGGCAACCCAGGCTTCCATCGCTTGGGCACGACGTTCCAGGGTACGCGCATCGCCGTAGCCTTCACCGATCATCCAGCGCAGCAGGGTGATGTTGGAGTTCAGGTACTCGGTGATGGATTCTTTCGACAGCTTGATGGTGCAACCGGCAGCCGAACGTTCAGCCGAGGCGTCGGACAGCTCGAAGGCTTGTTCGATGCTCAGGTTGTCCAGGCCTTCGATTTCCAGGATGCGGCCGGAGAAGGCGTTCTTCTTGCCTTTCTTCTCTACGGTCAGCAGGCCAGCCTGGATCGCGTAGTAAGGAATGGCGTGAACCAGGTCACGCAGGGTGATACCAGGCTGCATTTCACCTTTGAAGCGCACCAGGATCGATTCCGGCATGTCCAGCGGCATGACGCCGGTGGCGGCGGCGAACGCTACCAGGCCGGAACCGGCCGGGAACGAAATGCCCATCGGGAAACGGGTGTGGGAGTCACCACCGGTACCGACGGTGTCCGGCAGCAGCATGCGGTTCAGCCAGCTGTGGATGATGCCGTCGCCCGGACGCAGCGATACGCCGCCACGGGTCATGATGAAGTCAGGCAGGGTGTGGTGGGTGGTCACGTCGATCGGCTTTGGATAGGCCGCGGTATGGCAGAACGACTGCATTACCAGATCGGTGGAGAAGCCCAGGCACGCCAGGTCTTTCAGTTCGTCACGGGTCATGGGACCGGTGGTGTCCTGGGAGCCGACGGTGGTCATCTTCGGTTCGCAGTAGGTGCCTGGACGAACGCCAGCCACGCCGCAGGCCTTGCCGACCATTTTCTGCGCCAGGGTATAGCCCTTGTCGCTTTCAGCCGGGGCTTCCGGCAGTTTGAACAGGGTCGAAGGTGGCAGACCCAGCTCGGCGCGAGCCTTTTCGGTCAGGCCACGGCCGATGATCAGCGGGATACGACCGCCGGCACGGACTTCATCCAACAGGACCGGAGTCTTCATTTCGAAGGTGGTCAGGACTTCATCGCTGTTGTGCTTGGTGACTTTGCCAGCATGCGGGTACAGGTCGATCACGTCGCCCATGTTCATGTTGGTAACGTCGAACTCGATTGGCAGTGCGCCGGCATCTTCCATGGTGTTGTAGAAGATTGGAGCGATCTTGCTGCCGAAGCAGAAGCCGCCAGCGCGCTTGTTCGGCACGTAAGGCACGTCGTCGCCGAAGAACCACAGTACCGAGTTGGTGGCCGATTTACGCGACGAACCGGTACCGACCACGTCACCGACGTAGGCGATCGGGAAGCCCTGGCCGCGCATTTCTTCGATCTGCTTCATCGGGCCGGTCTTGCCTTGCTCATCCGGCACGATGCCTTCACGGGCCATTTTCAGCATGGCCAGGGCGTGCAGCGGGATGTCAGGACGGGACCAGGCGTCCGGGGCAGGGGACAGGTCGTCGGTGTTGGTTTCGCCGGTGACCTTGAACACGCGCAGGCTGATCTTGTCGGCCAGGGTCGGGCGGTTCTTGAACCACTCGCCGTCGGCCCAGGACTGGATCACGGCTTTGGCGTGTTCGTTGCCGTTCCTGGCTTTTTCCGCGACGTCGTGGAAAGCATCGAACATCAGCAGGGTGTGCTTGAGTTGGGCGGCAGCGACGGGGGCCAGGGTGGCGTCGTCCAGCAGCTCGACCAGGGTCACGATGTTGTAGCCGCCTTGCATGGTGCCGAGCAGTTCAACAGCGCGTTTCTTGTCGATCAGGGGAGAAGTGGCTTCGCCCTTGGCCAGGGCAGACAGGAAACCGGCCTTGACGTAGGCAGCTTCGTCAACGCCTGGTGGAATGCGGTTGGTGATCAGGTCAACGAGGAATTCTTCTTCGCCAGCCGGGGGATTTTTCAGCAGCTCGACCAGGCCTGCGGTTTGTTCGGCGTTAAGCGGCTGGGGAACGATACCCAGGGCTGCACGCTCTTCGATATGTTTGCGGTAGGCTTCAAGCACAGTTATTACCCTCATCAGTGGTCCCACGGGACGCTCATCCAGAAATGCACGGCACGCATGCGCTCAGGGGCTTTTTGGGCCGTAGAGCCAGCGCTGCCGGCAATCCTCACAGAAGCTGCTTTCAAAGTTTTACGCCTGCAGAACGGAGCTGATGAGGGTTGGCGCTGGCTATTTACCGGGTAAATAACCATCGCCAACACCGTTCTTTAGGAACGACTGTGCTCGTGACGCTTTGAAAACAGCTTCCAACGGATTATTGGCGCCTTACAAGGCCGGATGATTCTACGGCAAAAAAATTCTAAACGTAAGTTGCCGCGCCAAGTTTGCAGGGTGATCAACCTTAGACAAAGGGCTAACATGTGCAACTGTTTCGCTGATTTGTGCGTTGTCGACCATGTCTAACCAAACCATCAAGACCCCCTGCGTAGGCCTGTGCTCCACGGTTTACGGCGATCTTGTGTGCCGGGGGTGCAAGCGGTTTCACCATGAGGTGATTCAGTGGAACGGGTATAACGAGGAAGAAAAACGTGCGGTGTGGCTGCGGCTGGAGCAGTTGTTGGTGCAGGTGATGGCCGGGAAGCTTGAGGTGTTTGACCCGAAAATGCTGCGGGGGCAGCTGGAGCAGCGCAAGATTCGGTTTGTGCCGCATCAGTCGGAGTACTGCTGGGCGTATCAGTTGATTGCCCGGGGGGCGCGGGTGATCAGCAATCTGGAGGCTTACGGGATGGTGTTGATGCCGGAGTTTCGGGAGTGGGGGTTGCCTGAGTTGCGGGATGCGATTGATCGGGAGTTTTTTATTTTGTCCGAGGCGCATTATCAGCGGTATATCGCGCCGGGGTTTCTCAGGGATGCGTTTGGGGGGTGATTGAGTACATATCCGTTATTTGGGTAACGGCCGCTTATGGTTCC
>NZ_JACAPX010000067.1:0-782 GCF_013385435.1 Pseudomonas sp. F9001 | reverse complement strand
AGCTCGAAGAAGTTATCGCTGACGCCAATCTGCGGCACCTTGAGCACGTCCTGCCAGATCGCCGCAATACGGCGTTCCAGCTCGCTGTGCGGCGATCTGGCAGGACGTGCTCAAGGTGCCGCAGATTGGCGTCAGCGATAACTTCTTCGAGCTGGGCGGCGACTCGATCATCTCGATCCAGGTGGTCAGCCGTGCGCGCCAGGCCGGGATTCGTTTTACCCCCAAAGAGCTGTTCCAGCACCAGACCGTACAAGGCCTGGCCTCGGTGGCGCAGTTGGGCGAGGGCGCACTGCTGATCGATCAGGGCCCGGTGACCGGCGACAGCGTGTTGCTGCCGATCCATCAGGCATTTTTCGATACGGCGATTCCCGAGCGGCACCACTGGAACCAGTCGGTACTGCTCAAGACCACGCAGCCGTTGAACCCTGAACATCTGGAACAAGCCCTGCACGCCTTGCTGGTGCAGCACGATGCCTTGCGCGTGAGCTTCGTCCGGCAGGCCGATGGCTGGCGAGCGACTTACCAGCCGGTCAGCGAGCAACCTTTGCTGTGGCAACGCAGCATCGTCGACGCTTCGGCGCTGGAGCAACTGGGCGACGAAGCCCAGCGCAGCCTGGACCTGGGCAATGGCCCACTGCTGCGCGCGGTGCTGGCGACCCTGGCCGACGGCAGTCAGCGGCTGCTGCTGGTGATCCATCACCTGGCGGTGGACGGCGTGTCGTGGCGCATCCTGTTCGAAGACCTGCAAACCGCCTACGAGCAACTGCAGCAGGGGCGTGTCG
>NZ_JACAPX010000066.1:0-2898 GCF_013385435.1 Pseudomonas sp. F9001 | reverse complement strand
GGGGAGCGGGTAAACCGGCAGGACGCCGGTTTAGCCGCGCTGGGCCAAGGATGGCCCATCGCGGCGGCCCGCGGAGCAATGCCGGAGTGAGGGAACGCCGAGCCCTAGCGAGGCGCCGACAGGCGGGGCAGAGCGCTTTGGTTACTTTGCCGCTTTTGCAAAGTGACTCGCTGTAAGAGCGAAACCATAAGCGGCCGTTACCGCAGCAACGGATATATACCCAAACCCAACCAACACCCAACCACTACTCCGCACTACGCTGCGTATGACTCGATACAAACTGCCGAAACCGCTCCGTCGGCAACCCCTCAAACAACTCCGCCGGCGTGCCCTGGGCATCAATCAACCCATTGGCCATAAACACCACCCGATTGGACACATGCCGCGCAAACCCCATCTCATGGGTCACCACCAACATGGTCCGCCCTTCCTCGGCCAGCGACCGCATCACCCGCAACACCTCCCCCACCAACTCCGGGTCCAGCGCCGAAGTCGGCTCATCAAACAACATTACTTGCGGGTTCATCGCCAACGCCCGGGCAATCGCCACCCGCTGCTGCTGCCCACCCGACAAATGCGCCGGGTAATAATCACGGCGATCATAAAGCCCCACCTTGTGCAGCAGTTGCTCAGCTTCCTCCACACACTCGGCCTTCGAACGCTTGAGCACCCGCATCGGCCCCTCGATGACATTTTGCAAAACCGTCATATGCGACCACAGGTTAAAACTCTGGAACACCATGCCCAGCTTGCTGCGCATGGTCTCCACCTGCCGCGTGCTGCCAGGCAACAACCGACCGTTGCGCTGGCGCTTGAGCTCGATGGTTTCGCCGTCGAGCACAATACTGCCCTCGTCCGGGGTTTCCAGCAGGTTGATACAACGCAGGAAAGTGCTCTTGCCCGAACCGCTGGCACCGAGGATGGAAATCACGTCACCTTTGTGAGCCTCCAGCGAAATCCCCTTGAGAACCTGTGCCGAACCGAAAGCCTTGTGAATGTTGTTTACCGTAAGGGCGCTCTGAATCTGAGTACTCATGACAAGCTCCGCTGCAATCAGGAATGAGAAATAGGTTCGGGGGCTTGCTTGACCGGCACGTCTTTCGGCCGCTCACGCAGATGGGGCGACAGACGATGTTCAATCCAGGCCACCACACGCACCACCAGGAAATTCAGGATCAGGTAGATCAGCGCCGCACAAATGAACACTTCCATGGTGCGGTAGGTACGCTGGATGATTTGTTGCGCCACGCCGGTGACGTCCCACACGGTGACCAGGCTGGCCAGCGCGGTGGACTTGACCAGCAAGATGGCCTCGGTGGAATAGGCCGGAAGCGCCTGGCGCAAGGTGACCGGGCCGATCACTCGCCACAGCAGGGTCCAACGCCCCATGCCCACCGCCTGCCCCGCTTCGATCTGCCCTTGAGGCACGCTCAGCAGGCCACCGCGAATGATTTCAGCGGTGTAGCCGGCGGTGCACAGCGCCAGGGAGACCACGGCGCAGCCATAAGGCGACCTCAACACCACCCACAGGAAGCTGTCGCGAATCGCCGGGAACTGGCCCAGGCCGTAATAGATCAGGAACATCTGGATCATCAGCGGCGTGCCGCGAAACAGCATGATGTAGAAACGCGCCGGGTAGCTGAGGAATGGCCAGCGGCTGACGCGCATGGACACCACGCCCAGCGACAGCAGCAACCCCAGGGTCAGGGACGAAAAAAACAAGGCCAGGGTGATGGGCAAGGCACCCAGCAACTTGAGCATGGTGTCGGCAAGAAAGGCGAAATCGATCATGGCAAACGGTCCCTTCTCACGACTGTGCAGGATTGCGCCGCTGCGTACGCTGTACGCGCGCTTCGGCAATATTGAAAAGACGGCCCGAAAGCCCGGTCAGAATCAGGTAGCACACGCCGCCGACAATGTAGAACGTGAAGTACTGGCGCGTGGAACCCGCCGCCACCTGGCTGGCGCGCATCAGTTCCACCAGGCCAATCACCGAAATCAGCGCGGAGTCTTTCAGGCTCATTTGCCAGACGTTGCCCAGGCCCGGCAGCGCGTACCGCCAGATCTGCGGGATCAGCACCCGGCGAATCCGCGTTGCGCGGTTCATGCCGATCGCCAGTGCTGCCTCAAGCTCACCCTTGGCCACCGCGATAAAGGCACCGCGATAGACCTCAGCCTGATACGACGCCGAGATCAATCCGACGGCGATGGCCCCCACCATGAACGGCGGGACATCGACATAGCCTTCACCGCCAAACCAGTGATTGACGGCCGTCACCACACTGGCACCGCCGAAATAGAACAGGTAGATCACCAACAGCTCCGGAATCCCCCGGAACAGGATGGAATAGGCATCCCCCAGGTATCGCAAGGCACGCTTTTTGGAAAGCTTGGCCATGGCCACCAGGCTGCCGACCAGCGCACCGACCACCAGCGCCGCAAGGGTCAACAACACGGTCATGAGGGCGGCCTTGAGCAAGGCCATCCCCCAACCCGTGTCGCCAAAACTGAGCATCTGCATGAGACTCATCAAGTCACTCCTACCGAAAACACATAAAGCACCGGAACCTTGAAATCCGTCTCAACCTGCCCGACGTCCATGAAGCAAAGGGTGCAACTGCCTGCCTGGTTTACTTGACCATCGGCAGGTTCAAACCCTGCTCCTTGGCGCAATCAATCGCGATCTGGTAGCCCGCATCCGCATGACGCATCACGCCGGTCGCCGGGTCGTTGTGCAGCACGCGAGCGATACGCTCGGCGGCTTCGTCGGTACCGTCACAGACAATCACCATGCCCGAGTGCTGGGAGAAGCCCATGCCGACGCCGCCGCCGTGGTGCAACGAAACCCAGGTCGCGCCGCTGGCGGTGTTGAGCAGGGCGTTGAGCAGTGGCCAGTCG
>NZ_JACAPX010000065.1:0-1642 GCF_013385435.1 Pseudomonas sp. F9001 | reverse complement strand
CCGAGTGCTGGGAGAAGCCCATGCCGACGCCGCCGCCGTGGTGCAACGAAACCCAGGTCGCGCCGCTGGCGGTGTTGAGCAGGGCGTTGAGCAGTGGCCAGTCGGACACGGCGTCGGAACCGTCCTGCATCGATTCGGTTTCACGGTTGGGGCTGGCCACCGAGCCGGAGTCCAGGTGGTCGCGGCCGATCACGATGGGTGCCGACAGCTCGCCGCTGCGCACCATTTCGTTGAATGCCAGGCCGAGCTTCGCGCGCTGGCCCAGGCCAACCCAGCAGATACGTGCCGGCAGGCCCTGGAAGCTGATGCGCTCGCGGGCCATGTCCAGCCAGTTGTGCAGGTGCGCGTCGTCCGGGATCAGCTCTTTGACTTTGGCGTCGGTCTTGTAGATGTCTTGCGGGTCGCCCGACAGCGCAGCCCAACGGAACGGGCCGATGCCACGGCAGAACAGCGGGCGGATGTAGGCCGGGACGAAACCCGGGAAGTCGAAGGCGTTTTCCACGCCCACTTCTTGCGCCATCTGACGGATGTTGTTGCCGTAGTCGAACGTCGGGATGCCTTGTTTCTGGAACTCGAGCATGGCTTTGACGTGCACGGCCATCGACTGCTTGGCGGCCTTGATCACTTCGGCCGGTTCGGTCTTGGCGCGGGCGCGGTATTCGTCCCAGGTCCAGCCGGCGGGCAGGTAGCCGTTGAGCGGGTCGTGGGCGCTGGTCTGGTCGGTGACCATGTCCGGGCGCACGCCGCGCTTGACCAGTTCCGGAAGGATTTCAGCGGCGTTGCCCAGCAACGCGATGGAGATCGCCTGGCCGGCCTTGGTGTATTTGTCGATGCGCGCCAGGGCGTCGTCGAGGTCGGTGGCTTGTTCGTCGACGTAGCGGCTGCTCAGGCGGAAGTCGATGCTGACCTGCTGGCATTCGATGTTCAGCGAGCAGGCACCGGCCAGGGTCGCGGCCAGTGGCTGTGCGCCGCCCATGCCGCCGAGGCCGGCAGTCAGGACCCAACGGCCCTTGAGGTCATCGTTGTAGTGCTGGCGACCGGCTTCGACGAAGGTTTCGTAGGTGCCCTGCACGATGCCCTGGCTGCCGATGTAGATCCAGCTGCCGGCGGTCATCTGGCCGTACATGGCCAGGCCCTTGGCATCCAGTTCGTTGAAATGCTCCCAGCTCGCCCAGTGCGGTACCAGGTTGGAGTTGGCGATCAGCACGCGCGGGGCGTTGCTGTGGGTCTTGAACACGCCGACGGGTTTGCCGGATTGCACCAGCAGGGTTTCGTCGTCGTTGAGGTTGGTCAGGCTTTCGACGATCTTGTCGTAGCATTCCCAATTACGTGCCGCACGGCCGATACCGCCGTACACCACCAGTTCTTTCGGATTTTCGGCAACCTGCGGGTCGAGGTTGTTCATCAACATGCGCAGCGGCGCTTCAGTCAGCCAGCTTTTGGCGGTCAGCGTGTTGCCGCGTGCGGCACGGATTTCAACGTCACGGTATTGGGTAGGCTTGGTCACAAAAAAATCCTCAACGATCAATGCGCGAACATTGATGGGTGCGAAGAGGATGCTCATGGACTCTTACGCACACATCTTTACTTGTACATACAAGCATATGCAAGGTTGTTGCCAACTCGACGTGTCGTTAAACAG
>NZ_JACAPX010000064.1:0-523 GCF_013385435.1 Pseudomonas sp. F9001 | reverse complement strand
CCGCCGAAGGCCTCGCCGAACTCGAAGGCTCCGCCGCCCGCGTCGCCGTTGACGAAAAGCGCATGATCAACTGCCGCGCCGACCTCAACCAACTCGTACCCTTCAAGTACGACTGGGCCTGGCAGAAGTACCTCGACGGCTGCGCCAACCACTGGATGCCGCAAGAGGTCAACATGACCGCCGACATCGCCCTGTGGAAAAACCCGGAAGGCCTGACCGACGACGAGCGTCGCATCGTGATGCGCAACCTCGGCTTCTTCTCCACTGCGGATTCGTTGGTCGCGAACAACCTGGTACTGGCCGTGTACCGCCTGATCACCAACCCGGAGTGCCGCCAGTACATCCTGCGCCAGGCCTTCGAAGAAGCGATCCACACCCACGCCTACCAGTACTGCATCGAATCGCTGGCCATGGATGAAGGCGAGATCTTCAACATGTACCACGAGATTCCATCGGTCGCCAAAAAGGCTGCCTGGGGCTTGAAGTACACCCGTTCGATCTCCGATCCGAAGTTCGAAACCGG
>NZ_JACAPX010000063.1:0-10411 GCF_013385435.1 Pseudomonas sp. F9001 | reverse complement strand
TGAGCACGTCCTGCCAGATCGCGACGATGCGCTGTTCCAGCTCGTTATGGGGCGCGATATAGAGTTTGTGCTGCGGCTCAAGATCCGGTTGCGGCAAGGCCTTGCGGTCGAGTTTGCCGTTGGGGGTCAGCGGCAGTTGCTCAAGGAACAACCACTGGGTGGGCACCATGTAATCCGGCAAGTGTTCACGCAAGCTGGCTCGCAGGGCGTCCTGGGTCGTTGTGGCCTGCGACAGCACCACGTAGGCAACCAGTTGCTGGCCGTTCGCGCCGTCCAGGGCCAGCACCACCCCTTCACGCACACCTGGGTGGGCCAGCAGGCGACTTTCGATTTCTCCCAGCTCGATGCGCAGGCCACGAATCTTCACCTGGTGGTCGATGCGGCCAACGTATTCGATCACGCCGTCATTGCGGTAACGGGTCAGGTCGCCGGTGCGATACAGACGATCGCCGGTGGTCGAGAACGGGTTCGGCACAAACTTCTCGGCGGTCAGCCCCGGACGCAGTAGATAACCACGGGTGATGCCCTCACCGGCCAGGTAAAGCTCCGCCGCCACGCCGACCGGCACCGAGTGCAACTCGGCGTCGAGCAGGTAGCTGGCGGTGTTGGCCAACGGCCTGCCGATATTGGCCTGGCCACCGGCTTCGCGGCGGGTCCAGGTGGAGTAAGTGGTGTCTTCCGACGGGCCATACAGGTCGTAAACGTGCTGCACATGGGCATGCTCGTACAGCGCATCCACCAGCGACTGCTTCAGCGGTTCGCCCGCCAGATTGATGATGCGCACGCTTTGCGGGATTTGCCCGGCACGCTGCAAGGCTCCCATCGCCGAAGGCACGCTGTTGATCAGGCGCACCCGGTCTCGGGCCGCCAGTTCCGGCAGCTCCAGGGCATTGCGGGCACCGACGATAAAGCCGCCGCCGGCCAGGGTCACAAACAGCTCCCACACCGACAAGTCGAAGCAGATCGACGTGGAGGCCAGCACCCCTTGAATGTCTTCAGGGCTGTAAACCTGCTGCGACCACTGGGTCAGCGCCGCCACATTGCGGTGAGTAATGGCCACGCCCTTGGGCAGGCCGGTCGAGCCGGAGGTGTAGATCACGTAGGCCAGGTTGCCGGCGTGGACCGCAACGTCCAGATCCTGATCATCAACTTCCTGAGCATCCACAAGCAGCACGTCAATCGAAGCATCCACCTCAAGCGCCACCGCAGCCTGGGTCAACAACACCCGCGCCTGGCTGTCCTTGAGCATGTAGGCCACGCGCTCGGCCGGGTAATCCGGGTCCAGCGGCACATACGCGCCGCCCGCCTTGAGCACCGCGAGCAATGCCACGACCATCTGCGCACTGCGCGGCATGGCCACGCCAACCCGCACTTCAGGACCAACACCCAGCGCCACCAGCTTGTGGGCCAGGGCATTCGCCCGGCCGTTCAACTGGCGGTAGGTCAGTTGCTCATCACCCCAGATAACCGCCAGGGCGTCGGGCGTACGCTGCACCTGATCCTGAATCTGCTGATGGATGCACCGCTCACGCGGGAAGTCCAGGCCATTGGCGTTCCAAGTCCGCTCAATCAGCTCAAGCTCATGACCGCCCAGCAACGACAGCTCGGCAACCGGCCGCGTGTGATCCGCGACAATGCTGCACAGCAGGTTTTGCCAATGGCCGGCAAGACGCTCGACCGTCGCCGGCGCAAACAGATCGGTGGCGTAGGTCAGCGTGGCGGCCAACTCTTGCCCGGTTTCAAAGGTATTGAGCACCAGGTCGAACTGGGCCGTGTGGCTGGCCCACTCAAGGCTTTCGATGGCCAGGCCCGGCAAGCGCGTCGCCTGCTGTTCGCGCGCCGCCTCGCTCTGATGGTTGAACATCACCTGGAACAGCGGGCTATGACTCAGGCTGCGCTCAGGGTGCAACGCTTCAACCAACTGTTCGAATGGCAGGTCCTGGTGAGCCTGGGCCTCAAGGGCGGTCTGCCGGACTTGCTGCACGACATCCGCGAACGCCAGGGTCGGTTTCACATCGGCCTTGAGTACCTGGGTATTGACGAAAAAGCCGATCAGGCGCTCGGTCTCAACCCGGTTGCGGTTGGCAATCGGGACCCCGACCCGGATGTCGGATTGCCCGCTGTAGCGATGCAGCAACGTCTGGAATGAGGCAAGCAAGAGCATGAACGGCGTCACACGCAGTTGCTGGGCCAGGCTGAGCAGCGAAGCGCCGAGCCCGGGTTGCAGGACGATTTCCAGCTGCGCCCCCCGAAAGCTTTGTTCGGCCGGGCGCGAATAGTCCAACGGCAATTGCAACGGCTGGTCACCGGCCAGTTGCCGGGTCCAATAAGCCAGTTGGCGCTTACGCTCACCGGCCTCCATCCATTGACGCTGCCAGGCGGCATAGTCGGCATATTGGATCGGCAATGGCCTGGCCTCAGGCGCGCGGCCGCTGCTGAAGGCGTCATAGAGCTCAACCAGTTCCTGCACCATCAGTTGCATGGACCAGCCATCGGAGACGATGTGATGCTGGGTCAGCACCAGCACGTGATCATCATCGGCCAGGCGCAACAACTTCACGCGTAACAAGGGCCCGGTCTGCAGGTCGAACAACGCCTCGGCATGGGTCTGCACATAAGCGGCAATCCCGGCGTGCGGATCAGTGCCGGCGTCAAGGGTGTCCACGACAATCGCCATTGGCACTGGCGCATGGATCACTTGCAGGGTGCGCTGATGGTCCTGGACAAACGTGGTACGCAAGGTTTCATGACGCACCAGCAACTCGTCAAAGCTGCTCTGGAGCGCTTGGATATCCAGCGCGCCTGCGAGGCGCAAGGCCGTCGGTATGTTGTAGGCACCACTCAGGGGATCGAGCTGCCAGAGGAACCACTGGCGCTCCTGGGCATACGACAACGGCAATGCCGAGCCACGATCAACCACGACAAACGCGGGGGCCTGCTCGGCGGGTTCCTGGTTCAATACCCGGGCGAATGCCTGCAGGGTCGTGTGCTCGAACAACGCCTTGAGCGGCACGTTCAGCTCAAGACCATGACGAACCCTCGATACCACTTGGGTGGCCAGCAACGAGTGACCGCCGAGCTCGAAGAAATCGTCCTGGCGACCGACACGCTCAACCCCCAGGACCTCTTGCCAGATCAACGCCACCTGTTGTTCCAGCTCACCGCACGGCGCTTCATACGACTGCTGTTGCAGCTCAGGCTCTGGCAGCGCCTGGCGGTCGAGTTTGCCGTTGACCGTCAACGGCAGGCTCGGCAGAAAGACCACATGCGCCGGAATCATATAGTCCGGCAGCTCGGCCTTGAGCGACTGGCGAATGGTCTCGCGCAGGCCATCATGGGTCTCTGCGTCGAAGACCGGTGCGGCCGGCACGATATAGGCCAGCAACTGCTGGCCGCCCACGCCGGGCCGGGCCAACACCGCAACTTCACGCACGCAAGCCAACTTGAGCAGTTGCGCCTCGATCTCACCCAACTCGATACGAAACCCGCGAATTTTCACTTGATGGTCGATCCGCCCGACATATTCCACCACCCCGCCCGCACGCAAACGCGCGAGGTCGCCGGTACGGTACAGGCGCGCGCCGTCAGCACGGAACGGATCGGGAATAAACCGGCTGGCGGTCAGATCGCCACGGTGCAGGTAGCCTCGGGCCAGGCCCGCCTGGCCGACATACAGCTCGCCGATGCAACCTTCAGGGACCGGGTTGAGCTGAGCGTCCAGCAGGTACCAGGACAGGTCAACGATAGGCTCGCCGATCGGGCTGCTCGCCTCGTTCGCCAAGTCGGCCCGGGTGATGGGTCGATACGTCACGTGAACGGTGGTTTCAGTGATGCCATACATGTTGATCAGTTGCGGCGAACGATCACCGAAATGCTCAAACCACGGCTGCAATGCCTTGACCTCCAGTGCCTCACCGCCAAACACCACGTAGCGCAAGTGCTCAAGGCCTGCGGCCGGGTGAGCGCAGGCGACCTGCACCAACTGCTTGAACGCCGAAGGTGTCTGGTTGAGCACGGTCACTTGCTCACGGCAGAGCAAGGCGTAGAAGTCTTCGGTGGAACGGCTGACGTCATGGGGCACAACCACCAGGCGCGCGCCGTATGTCAGCGCACCGAACAGCTCCCACACGGAAAAGTCGAAGGCACAGGAGTGGAACAGCGTCCACACATCCGTCGCGCCAAAGCGGAACCAGTCATCGGTGGCACTGAACAGGCGCACCACATTGCGATGGGGCAGCAGCACGCCCTTGGGCTGTCCGGTAGAGCCCGAGGTGTAAATCACGTATGCCAGGTTGTCAGGGCTGACCGCCACCTGCGGGTTGCCCGACGGTTCCTGGCCTGCGCCGACGACGTTATCCAGTGCCAGCACACGAATCGACGGTGCTGGCGCCAAGTGTTCAAGCACAGAGGACTGCGCCAACAGCAACGCAATGCTGCTGTCCTGCATCATGTAATGCAAACGATCCTGTGGATAACCAGGGTCCATGGGCACATAGGCACCACCGGCCTTGAGCACCGCCAGCAGACCGACCAGCATCTCCAGGCAGCGCTCGGTAGAGAGCCCCACCAACACATCAGGGCCGACACCGGCCTCGATCAGCCGATACGCCAACAGGTTGGCATCCGCATTCAACTGACCGTACGTCAGGTGCTGATCTTCGTAGCTGATGGCAAGGGCATCGGGGGTACGCTCGGCCTGGGCTTCGATCAAATGGTGCAGGCACTGGTTCACGTCGAATGCCCGCAGGTTCGGGTTCCACTGCTGGAGGATGCGCCGGTGTTCGTCCGCCGCCAGCAACGGCAACTCCCCTACCGCCTGGTGCGGACTGGTGATGATTGCCCGCAACAGATTTTGCCAATGCTGCGCCAGGCGTTCGATGGCCTCGGCGGTAAATACATCGGTGGCATAAGTCAGTGCGGCTGACAGACCGCGTGCCGACTCCGCCGTGTCCAGGGTCAGGTCAAATTGCGCCGTGCAGGTTTTCCAGTCCAGGCCTTCGACGGTCAACTGCGGCAGGTTCAATACGGGCTCGGCACTGGAGCCGCGACCTTCGCTCTGGTGGTTATACATCACCTGGAACAACGGGTTATGCCCCAGGCTTCGCTCGGGGTGCAGCGCCTCGACCAACTGCTCGAAGGGCAGTTCCTGATGCTCCTGGGCGCCCAAGGCTGCCTGCTTGACCTGGGCCAGCAAGGCCCGGAACGACATCTGGCCGTCGATCTCGGCCTTGAGCACCTGGGTGTTAACGAAAAAGCCGATCAGGCCTTTGGTTTCCGGCCGGTTGCGGTTGGCCACCGGCACCCCGACCCGGACATCCCGCTGCCCGCTGTAGCGGTGCAGCAGTAACTGGAACGATGCCAGCAACACCATGAACAGCGTCACCCCCTCACGCTGGGCGAGGGCTTTCAAAGGTTGCCCCAGGCTCGCATCCAGGGCCATTTCCAGGCGTTCGCCACGGTAGCTCGGTTGCAAGGGGCGGGGCTTGTCGGTGGGCAGCTCCAGCACCGGCGGCAGGTCGCCCAACTGCGCGGTCCAGTAAGCGAGTTGACGATCACGCTCGCCAGCCTCCATCCAGTGTCGCTGCCAGATGGCGTAGTCGGCGTACTGGATCGCCAGCGCCGGCAGTTGCGGAGCGTGGCCCTGGGTGAAGGCGGCGTAGCATTGCACCAGTTCCTCAACCAGCACTTGCATGGACCAACCATCGGAAACGATATGGTGCTGGGTCAGCACCAGCACATGCTCGTCCGGCGCCACGCGCAACAGGCAGACCCGCAGCAACGGGCCTTGCTGCAAATCGAACAACTGACGCGTCTGTGCTTCGACGAATGCACTGATGCGCGCCTCAAGCCCGGCCGCATCGCCAGGCTCCAGGGTGTGCACCGGCAGGTTAAAGTCCGCCGCCGGGGTAATCACCTGCAACGTCTGCCCGGCATCCTGGACAAAACGCGTACGCAAGGACTCATGACGCTCGATCAACACCTGAAAGCTGCGCTGCAAAGCCTCGACATCCAGCACACCCCGCAAACGCAGGGCAGCAGGTACGTGGTAGGCCGCGCTCTCGGGCTCCAACTGCCAGAGAAACCACTGGCGGTGCTGGGCATAGGACAACGGTATGGCTTCAAACTCATGGCGGATCATCGGCACAGGCAGTTGCCCAAGGCTCATGCCCTTGCTGGCCAACTTTTCAAAAAAGGCCTTGCGCTGAGGCAGCGCCAGCCTGATGAAACGTTGAACCAGCTCGATGTTATCCATTAACGCCATCTCAATTTGTCTCCAGCTCGGTGAGGAAGTCATGCATATCGCTCAGGTCCTGCTCAAGGTTGCTGTTCAAGCAGCCATCAACAGCACTTGCGTAGTCACGCAAGGTGCTTGCCTTGAAGATCAGGTCCAGCGCGACGTTGGCTCCCAATTGCATCTGCGCCATCGCAGTCGCTTGCGTCGCCAGTAATGAATGCCCACCCAACTCGAAGAAGTTGTCCTCCCTGCCCACTTGCTGCACGCCCAGGACGTCCGCCCAGACAGCGGCCAGGGTTTGCTCCACGGTGCCTTGCGGGGCGGCATAAATGCGCTGCATGAAGCTGGCGTCGGGCACCGGCAGTGCACGGCGATCCAGCTTTCCATTGGGGGTCAGGGGCAACTCTTCGAGGAACACCAGATAGGTAGGAACCATGTAGCCCGGCAGAATCTCTTTAAGACGAACGTTGAGCCGCTCACGCAATTTAGTCCGCGCGCCCGATACCTCCTCGTCTGCTGCAGTGACGGCAGTCACCACATAGCCCACCAGTTGCGCCCCGTTCACGCCCTCTTGCGCCAGCACCACGGCTTCCTGCACCTGCGGTTGCTCCTGCAACCGAGCCTCGATCTCCCCCAACTCGATACGGAAACCACGGATTTTTACCTGGTGGTCGATCCGGCTCAGGTAGTCGATCACCCCGTCGGCCCGCTGGCGAACCAGGTCGCCGCTGCGATACAGACGGCCACCGGAGCCAGCGAACGGATCCGGTACAAAGCGCTCGGCCGTCAGCGCCGCACGGTTAAGGTAACCACGCGCCACCCCTTCCCCGCCCAGGTACAACTCACCGGCCAGGCCCTGAGGCAGCAACCCGCCGCCGGCATCCAGTACATAGGCACTGCGGTCACCGATACGGCTGCCGATCGGCGCATAGGCGGCGCCGCACATCTGGTCTGCCGCAGCCTTCCAGATCAGCGGCGTAACCACGGTTTCGGTCGGGCCATAGCCGTTGATGATGTGCTGCGGCTTGAGCGCACGCTTGACCAGCTCGAACGACGCCTGGGGCACCGCATCACCGCCAAAGCAGTAGATGCGCACGGCCGGAGGGTTGCCATGCTGGTCGGCGTAGTCGGCCAATTGCTGCAAATACACCGGCGGGAATGCCGCGACGGTCACACTGTGACGGTGCATGGCCTGGTAAGTCTGCTCCGGCGTCCAGAGGCTGGAGTCGCGAATCAACAGGCGGCCACCGTGGCTCAAGGTGGTCAGCCAGCGTTCATGGGCACCGTCGAACGCGAAGGACATGAAATGCAGCTCGCAGTCCTGCTCGCTCATGGCATAGCGCTCGCCGATAGCCAGGCAATGCATGGCCAGGGCGTCATGGGCAACCGTCACGCCCTTGGGCTGGCCGGTGGAGCCCGAGGTGTAAATCACATAGGCCAGGTTTTGCCCGTGCAGGTCGACCACCGGTGGGCTGTCGGGCATTGCGTCCAGCGCCAGCCGGTCCAGCTCCAGGCGCGTGATCCCGACGGGCGTCGGCAGGCGCTCAGCCAGGCGCGAATCGGTGAGCAGCAGTCCGATGCCACTGTCCTGCATCAGGTAGGCCAGGCGTTCACGCGGGTATTCCGGGTCGAGCGGCACATAGGCCGCGCCCGCCTTGAGAATCGCCAGGAACCCAACCACCATGCCCAGCCCACGTTCCTGGGCGATGCCCACCAGAACGTCCGGCCCGGCACCCTGCTCGATCAGTTTGTGGGCCAGGCGGTTGGCACGCCGATCCAGTTGCCCATAGGTCAGTTGCTCCTCGGCAAACATCAAGGCCACGGCATCCGGTGCACGCAGGGCCTGGGCCTGGATCAACTGATGGATCGAAGTGGTGGTACTGAAGCGCGTATCACGGCAGTTCCAGTCATCCACCAATTGCTGGCGCTCGATGGCCGTCACCAGTTGCAACTCGCCGACTGCGGCACCCGGAACCAATGCCAGCATGTGTTCCAGCAGTTGTTCCAGGTGCAGGCTGATCTGGCGTACATGCTCGGCGGCCAGAGACGCGCGCAGGTAGCTGTAGTGAATCGCCAGGGTCTCGCCGGTCGCCACCGCCAGGGTCAACGGGTAGTTGGTCCGCTCCTGGCTGTCGACAGGGCCGAAGCTCAGCTCGGGCACCGCCGCCTGGCGCAACGCTTCGGAAGCCGGGTAGTTCTCGAATACCAGCAGGCTGTCGAACAGCGAATCGGCGGCACTGCTGGCCCAGCGCTGGATCTCGAATAACGGGGTGTACTCGTGCTCCCGCAGCATCAGGTTTTGTTGCTGCAACACCTGCAACCACTCACCCATCGGCTGCTCGGCACGAACCTCGGCGATCACTGGCAAGGTATTGATGAACAGCCCGACCTGCTGCTCGATATCGCGAATATCGGCCGGGCGCCCCGAGACCGTGGCACCGAAACATACGGTCTGCTGTCCGGTGTAGCGTTGCAACAACACCAGCCAGGCGGCCTGAAGCACGGTATTGAGCGTGACCTTGTGCTGACGGGCGAACTCGTTCAGGCGATGGGTACGGGCGGCGTCGAACAGTTGCTGGTAGTCACCGTAGGCAGGCTCTGATTGCACCGGCACAGGCATGGCGCCGAACGCCTGGATCAGCCGGGTGGGCTCGCTCAGAGGGCGTAACTGAGCCTTCCAGAACAGCTCACTGCGTGCCGTATCCTGGGATGCCAGCCACGCCATATAGTCACGATAACGGCCGACCGGCGCCATCGCATGTTGACCGCTGTAGCGTTGCAGCACCTCACCCAGCAACTGCGAGTTACTCCAGCCGTCCATCAGGATGTGGTGGTGGGTGTAAATCAGATGATGACGCTGCTCGCCCGTACGAATCAGGGTCAAGCGCAGCAACGGCGCCTCGCCCAGATCGAAACCCTGCGCCTGCTCGGCAGCGGCAGCAGCGTCCAGCGCCGCCGCCAGCTCGGGACGAGTACGCCAGTCGTGCTCGACAAAACTCAGCGGCGCCTGCCTGCGAATGATCTGCAGCGGATGGTCCAACTCCCCCTGCCAGATAAAACCGCTGCGCAGGCTGTCATGGGCATCCACCGCCGCTTGCCAGGCGTCGCGGAAACGCGCTGTGTCCAGACCATCGATATCCAGGCGCATCTGGTTGATGTAATCACTGGCGTCCTGCTGGTAAAGGCTGTGGAACAACATGCCTTGCTGCATGGCCGACAACGGGAAGATGTCCTCGATATCCCCTGCGGGTACAGGCAACCCTTCCAGTTGCTGCTGGGTCAACTGCACCAGGGCGAAGTCCGAAGGGGTCACACCCTGGGTGGACGGCAGGCAGCAATGTTCGATCAGCGCTTGCAACTCACCGGCATAGTCATCGGCCAGGGCCTTGAGGGCTTGTGCATCGAACATGTGCGGGCTGAAGGTCCAGCTCAAGTCCAGCTCGCCGTCGTACACCTGGCCGTTGATTTCCAGCCAGTTGCCCAGTGGCGCTTCAGGACTTTGCTCGGCCCCGGCAGGCTCGCGGCCTGGCATGAACAACGCGTCCTGCGCCTGGAAACTGCTATCGAATTGACCGAGGTAATTGAAGGTAATACGCGGTGTCGGCAACGCTTCAAGCACCGATTGCGCGTGGGCATCCCCCAAGTAACGCAGCAGGCCAAAACCCAGGCCCTTTTCAGGGATCGCCCGCAGTTGCTCCTTGATCTGCTTGATGGAACCCGCGATATCGGCCGCCGGGGTGAGCTTCGCCGGGAATACGCTGGTGAACCACCCCACGCTGCGGGTCAGGTCCAGCTCGTCGAACAACTCCTCGCGGCCGTGCCCCTCCAACTGCACCAGCACCGAAGGCGTCTGCGCCCAACGGCTGATGACCCGCGCCAACGCCGTCAACAGCAGGTCGTTGACCTGAGTCCGGTACGCCGCCGGAGCGTGCTGCAACAGCTGTCGAGTCAGCGTTTTGTCCAGATGCGTGTGCACCACCTGCGCGTCACGATTCAATTGTTTACCGTGAGGGTTATCGCACGGCAGTGCTGCAGGTACGCCCTGCAACGCTTGCTGCCAGTAATCCAGCTCTTGATGCATCTGCTCGCTGCTGGCGTGACGCAGCAGCCGCTCGCCCCAGGCCTTGACCGACGAAGTCTTGGCCGGCAGTGCTACGACACGCCCCTGCTGCAGTT
>NZ_JACAPX010000062.1:0-37133 GCF_013385435.1 Pseudomonas sp. F9001 | reverse complement strand
AACCATAAGCCGCCGTTACCTAAATAACGGATAAACACCCCGCCCTCCCTCACCCCCCCTTCAACTCTTCAATCATAATTTCCCGCATCCGAAACTTCTGGATCTTCCCCGTCACCGTCATCGGAAACTCATCCACAAATTTGAAATGCTTGGGCATCTTGAAGTGCGCAATCCGCCCCTTGCACCACGTCTGCAGCTCAAGCTCATTGGCCACATGCCCCGGATGAAACTTGATCCACGCCACAATCGCCTCACCGTAACGCTCATCCGGAATCCCGATCACCTGCACATCCGCCACCGCCGGATGAGTAAAGAAAAACTCCTCCAACTCCCGCGGGTACACGTTCTCACCTCCGCGAATGATCATGTCCTTGTTACGCCCGGCGATGCACACGTACCCATGTTCATCCATGGTCGCCAGGTCGCCGGTGTGCATCCAGCCCGCCTCGTCGATAGCCTCACGAGTGCTGTCAGGATTATTCCAGTAACCGAGCATCACGCTGTAGCCACGGGTACACAGCTCCCCTACCTGGCCCCGAGCAACCGTGTTACCGGCGTCATCGATAATCTTGCTTTCCAGCTGTGGCTGGGTCCGGCCAACCGTCGTAACACGCCGCTCAAGGTCATCATCCGGCCCGGTCTGCAACGACACCGGGCTGGTTTCCGTCATGCCATAGGCAATCTGCACCTCACTCATGTGCATCTCGCCGATAACCCGGCGCATCACCTCGATCGGACAAGTGGCGCCCGCCATGATCCCGGTGCGCAGGCGCGACAGGTCGAACTCGGCGCGGCGCGGGTGATCAAGCATGGCGATAAACATGGTAGGCACCCCGTATAGCCCGGTGGCCTGTTCTCCGGCGACGGCAGCCAGGGTCAGCAATGGGTCGAAACCGTCACTCGGGTAGATCATCGTGGTGCCATGGGTGATGCAGCCCAGGTTACCCATCACCATGCCAAAGCAGTGATACAGCGGCACCGGGATCACCAGGCGATCTTGCGCCGTCAGGCCCAGGCTTTCGCCAACCATGTAGCCGTTATTGAGGATGTTGTGGTGACTGAGGGTGGCGCCCTTGGGGAAGCCGGTGGTGCCGGAGGTGTACTGGATATTGACGGGTTGATCGAAGTGCAGGCCGGCCTGGCGGATCTGCAATTGCTCGGGCGGGACGCCTGCCCCGAGGGCCGCCAATTGCGACCAGGGCGTAAACCCCGGGGGCGGGCCGGGATCAAGGCTGATGATGCCGCGCAGGTCAGGTTGAAGCTCCTGCAACATGCCGTGGTAATCGGAGGTCT
The DNA here is from genome assembly GCF_013385435.1 of Pseudomonas sp. F9001. NCBI lineage: Bacteria > Pseudomonadati > Pseudomonadota > Gammaproteobacteria > Pseudomonadales > Pseudomonadaceae > Pseudomonas > Pseudomonas sp. F9001. The sequence continues at coordinate 35,840 of NZ_JACAPX010000062.1, read as the reverse complement.
TGAACGACCCGGCGCACACCAACCACTGGCAACCGGATTGCTTGAGTACGTACTCCAATTCACTGCTGCGATACGCCGGGTTGATATTGACCAGAATCACGCCGATTTTGGCGCTGGCGACCTGGCTGATGCACCACTCGGCGCAGTTGGGGGCCCAGATGCCCAAGCGGTCGCCGGCCTGCATCCCCAAGGCCAGGAACGCACGTGCATGCAAGTCAACCGTCTCTGCCAGTTGCCGCCAGGTGTAGCGACGCTGTTGATGGCCCACGACCAAGGCTTCGCCGTCGGAGTAGCGCGAAACCGTTTGATCAAAGGCCTGGCCGATAGTCATGGCCAGCAAGGCCTTGTCCTGACAGCCGCGGCTGTAGCTCTGATTCGATTGATCCATAACGACCCCTGTTGTCTTTTTTGTAGGTTGACGTAAACGTAAACTACGATTGACAGGCCCGCAACGCAAGTTTACGTTAACGTAAAGGTGATCGCCCTCCCCGGCGTATTGGCCATACAAAAACAACGCTAGAAGGTGCCCGTCCATGAGTTACCCCTCCCTGAACTTCGCCCTCGGTGAAACCATCGACATGCTGCGCGACCAGGTGCAGTCCTTCGTGGCCAAGGAACTGGCGCCGCGCGCTGCTCAAATCGATATCGACAACCTGTTCCCCGCCGATATGTGGCGCAAGTTCGGCGATATGGGCCTGCTGGGCATCACCGTGCCGGAAGAATACGGCGGCGCCGGCCTGGGCTACCTGGCCCACGTGGTGGCCATGGAAGAAATCAGCCGGGGTTCGGCTTCGGTGGCGTTGTCCTACGGCGCGCACTCCAACCTCTGCGTCAACCAGATCAACCGCAACGGCACCCATGAGCAAAAACTCAAATACCTGCCCAAGCTGATCAGCGGCGAACACATCGGCGCACTCGCCATGAGCGAGCCGAACGCCGGCTCCGATGTGGTCTCCATGAAGCTGCGCGCCGATAAACGCGGCAGTGTGTATGTGCTCAACGGTAGCAAGACCTGGATCACCAACGGCCCTGATGCCAATACCTACGTGATCTACGCCAAGACCGACCTGGAAAAGGGTGCCCACGGCATCACCGCGTTTATCGTCGAGCGCGACTCGAAGGGCTTCAGCCGCAGCAACAAGTTCGACAAGCTCGGCATGCGCGGCTCCAACACCTGCGAGTTGTTTTTCGATGACGTCGAAGTGCCGGAAGAAAACATCCTCGGCGCACTCAATGGCGGCGTGAAAGTGCTGATGAGCGGCCTCGATTACGAACGCGTTGTGCTGTCCGGCGGCCCGACCGGGATCATGCAGGCCTGCATGGACCTGATCGTGCCCTACATCCATGACCGCAAGCAGTTCGGCCAGAGCATCGGCGAGTTCCAGCTGATCCAGGGCAAGGTCGCCGACATGTACACCCAGCTCAACGCCAGCCGCGCCTACCTGTACGCCGTGGCCCAGGCCTGCGAGCGCGGCGAAACCACGCGCAAGGACGCCGCCGGCGTGATCCTCTACAGCGCCGAACGCGCTACCCAGATGGCCCTCGACGCGATCCAGATTCTCGGCGGCAATGGCTATATCAATGAATTCCCGGCGGGCCGTCTATTGCGTGACGCCAAGCTGTATGAAATCGGTGCCGGCACCAGTGAAATCCGGCGCATGTTGATCGGTCGCGAACTGTTTAACGAAACCCGCTGAACGGAGCGCGCACCATGGCTACCCTGCACACCCAGCTCAACCCGCGCTCGGCGGAATTCGCCGCCAACAGCGCGGCGATGCTCCAACAGGTCGACGCCCTGCATACCCTGCTCGCCCAGGTGCAGCAAGGCGGCGGCGCCAAGGCCCAGGAGCGGCATACGTCGCGGGGCAAGCTGTTGCCCCGCGAGCGGATCAATCGCTTGCTCGACGCTGGCTCGCCGTTCCTTGAACTCAGCCAGCTGGCGGCTTATCAGGTGTACGGCGAAGACGTGCCTGCTGCCGGGGTGATTGCCGGGATTGGCCGGGTGGAAGGCGTCGAATGCATGATCGTCGCCAACGACGCCACGGTGAAAGGCGGCTCGTACTACCCGCTGACCGTCAAGAAACACCTGCGCGCCCAGACCATCGCCGAGCAGAACCGCCTGCCGTGCATCTACCTGGTGGACTCCGGCGGCGCCAACCTGCCGCGTCAGGATGAAGTGTTCCCGGACCGCGAGCACTTCGGACGGATCTTCTTCAACCAGGCGAACATGAGCGCCCAGGGCATCCCGCAGATCGCAGTGGTGATGGGCTCCTGCACTGCCGGTGGCGCCTATGTACCGGCGATGGCGGACGAAGCAATCATGGTCCGCCAGCAAGCCACCATTTTCCTCGCCGGCCCGCCGCTGGTGAAGGCGGCGACCGGTGAAGTGGTCAGCGCCGAAGACCTGGGCGGTGCCGATGTGCACTGCAAGATTTCCGGGGTGGCCGACCACTATGCCGACAGCGACGAACATGCGCTGGCCCTGGCTCGGCGCAGTGTGGCCAACCTCAACTGGCGCAAGCTGGGGCAATTGCAACAACGCACGCCGATGGCGCCGCTTTATAGCAGCGAAGAGCTGTACGGCGTGATTCCGGCCGACGCCAAGCAACCGTTCGATGTACGCGAGGTGATCGCGCGATTGGTGGACGGCTCGGTGTTCGATGAATTCAAGGCGTTGTTTGGCACCACACTGGTGTGCGGCTTTGCGCACCTGCACGGCTATCCGATTGCGATCCTGGCCAACAACGGCATCCTCTTCGCCGAGGCCGCGCAAAAAGGCGCGCACTTTATCGAACTGGCCTGCCAGCGCGGGATTCCGCTGTTGTTCCTGCAAAACATCACCGGCTTCATGGTCGGCCAGAAATACGAGGCCGGCGGCATCGCCAAGCACGGCGCCAAACTGGTGACAGCGGTAGCCTGTGCCAAGGTGCCGAAGTTCACCGTGATCATCGGCGGCAGCTTCGGCGCCGGTAACTACGGCATGTGTGGACGCGCCTACGACCCGCGCTTCTTGTGGATGTGGCCCAACGCACGCATCGGCGTGATGGGCGCCGAACAGGCCGCCGGCGTGCTGGTGCAGGTCAAGCGTGAGCAGGCCGAGCGCGCGGGCCAGGGTTTCAGCAGCGATGAGGAAGCGGCGATCAAGCAGCCGATCCTCGACCAGTACGAAACCCAGGGCCACCCCTACTACTCCAGCGCACGGCTGTGGGATGACGGCGTCATCGACCCGCTGCAGACCCGCGACGTGCTCGCCCTGGCCCTGTCCGCCGCGCTGAACGCCCCCATCGAGCCGAGCCGCTTCGGCGTGTTCCGCATGTAAATGGAGCTGCACCCCATGAGCGATTTCAACACCCTCGAACTGATCACCGACCCCCGTGGCTTTGCCACGCTGTGGCTCAGTCGTGAAGCCAAGAACAACGCGTTCAATGCCGAAATGATCCGCGAACTGATCATTGCCCTGGACCGGGTGCAAGGCGATCCGGCCCTGCGCTTTCTGGTACTGCGCGGGCGCGGCAAACACTTCAGCGCCGGCGCCGACCTGGCCTGGATGCAGCAGTCAGCCGAACTGGATTACCACACCAACCTGGACGATGCCCGAGAACTGGCGGAGCTGATGTATAACCTCGCCAAGCTGAAGATCCCGACGCTGGCGGTAGTCCAGGGCGCGGCCTACGGCGGTGCCCTGGGATTGATCAGTTGCTGCGACATGGCGATTGGTGCCGACGATGCGCAGTTCTGCCTGTCGGAAGTGCGCATTGGCCTGGCGCCGGCGGTGATCAGCCCGTTCGTGGTGCAGGCGATCGGTGAGCGGGCTGCCCGACGCTATGCCCTCACGGCAGATCGCTTCGGCGGCCAGCGGGCGCGGGAAATCGGGTTGTTGGCGGAGAGTTATCCCGCTGATGAGTTGGACGTTCAAGTCCAATTGTGGATTACCAATCTGCTGCTCAACAGCCCGGCGGCCATGCGCGCCAGCAAGGACCTGCTACGGGAAGTCGGCCACGGTGCCCTGACGCCAGCGTTGCGTCGCTACTGCGAGAACTCCATCGCCCGGATCCGCGTCAGCACCGAAGGCCAGGAAGGCCTGCGTGCCTTTCTGCAAAAACGCGCGCCCAACTGGCAGCCTCAGGAGCCGCGTTCATGAAGACGCTTACTACCGTATTGGTAGCCAACCGTGGCGAAATCGCCTGCCGGGTGATGCGCACCGCCAAGGCCATGGGCCTGACCACCGTGGCCGTGCACAGCGCCACCGACCGTGACGCGCGGCACACCCGCGAGGCTGATATTCGTGTGGACCTGGGCGGCAGCAAGGCCGCCGACAGTTACCTGCAAATCGACAAACTGATCGCCGCGGCCCAGGCCAGCGGCGCCCAGGCGATTCACCCGGGTTACGGGTTTCTTTCGGAGAACGCAGGGTTTGCCCGCGCCATTGAAGCCGCCGGGTTGATCTTCCTCGGCCCGCCCGCCTCGGCCATTGATGCCATGGGCAGCAAATCGGCCGCCAAGGCGTTGATGGAAACCGCCGGCGTGCCGCTGGTGCCGGGTTACCACGGCGACGCCCAGGATCTGGAGACCTTCCGCCAGGCAGCCGAGCGTATCGGTTACCCGGTGCTGCTCAAGGCAACGGCAGGCGGTGGCGGCAAGGGCATGAAAGTGGTCGAGGACGTCAGCCAACTGGCCGAAGCGTTGGCCTCGGCACAGCGTGAAGCACTGTCCTCCTTTGGCAATGCGCAGATGCTGGTGGAAAAGTATTTGCTCAAGCCGCGTCACGTGGAGATCCAGGTGTTCGCCGACCAGCACGGTCACTGCCTGTACCTCAATGAGCGCGATTGCTCGATCCAGCGCCGCCATCAAAAAGTCGTCGAAGAAGCCCCGGCACCGGGCCTGAGTGCCGAACAGCGCAAGGCCATGGGCGAAGCGGCCGTGCGTGCGGCCCAGGCCATCGGCTACGTGGGCGCGGGCACCGTGGAGTTTCTGCTGGACGCCCGGGGCGAGTTTTTCTTCATGGAGATGAACACCCGGCTGCAGGTGGAACACCCGGTGACGGAGGCCATCACCGGCCTGGACCTGGTGGCCTGGCAGATTCGCGTGGCCCAGGGCGAGCCGCTGCCGATGACTCAGGAGCAAGTGCCACTGCTGGGGCATGCGATTGAAGTGCGCCTGTACGCCGAGGACCCGGCCAACGATTTTCTGCCGGCCACCGGGCACCTGGCGCTGTACCGCGAATCCACGCCAGGGCCCGGGCGCCGGGTAGACAGCGGCGTCGAACAAGGCGACAACGTGTCACCGTTCTACGACCCGATGCTGGGCAAGCTGATTGCCTGGGGCGAAGACCGCGAACAGGCGCGCCTGCGGCTGCTGGGCATGCTCGATGAATTTGCCGTGGGTGGACTGAAGACCAACCTGGGCTTCTTGCGGCGCATTATCGGCCATCCGGCGTTTGCCGCTGCCGAGCTCGATACCGGGTTTATCCCGCGTTATCAGGATGAGCTGCTGCCGGCGCCTGGCGAATTGAGTGAGGCATTCTGGCAGGCCGCCGGCCAGGCGTTCATGCAGACCCAACCGAGCACTGACACCCGTTCGCCCTGGGCCGACACCCGAGGTTTTCGCGCAGGCTTGCCGGGCGAGGTTTCCCTGCACCTGAGCTGCAACGGCCAGGATCGCCTGGTAATGCTGCAAGCCGGCATCAACCCGCCCCAGTTGCACGGCGAACAATTGCTGATCGACCAGCACGGCGTGCGCCGCTCCCATCTGGCGGTACGCGAGGGCGGCAGTGTGTTTTTGCGCTGGGACGGCGAGGTGCACAGTGTCAGCCTGTTCGACCCGATTGCCGCCGTCGACGCCAGCCAGTCCCATCAGGGCGGCCTGACCGCACCGATGAACGGCAGCATCGTGCGAGTGCTGGTGGAAGTCGGGCAAACGGTTGAAGCCGGTACGCAGTTGGTGGTGCTGGAGGCCATGAAGATGGAACACAGCATTCGCGCGCCCCATGCCGGCGTGGTCAAGGCGCTGTACTGCCAGGAAGGCGAAATGGTCGGTGAAGGCAGCGCACTGGTGGAGCTGGAAGCCGCGAGTTAAAACCTCGTGACCGCCTGCGCCACCACGCCGATGATCCGGCACTCTTCACTGAACAGCATCTTCGGGTATGTAGGGTTGAGCGGCACCAGGTAAAGCTGGCCGCTCTGCCTGACCCATTTGCGCAAGATCGCCTGGGAATCAAATGCCCATTGGGCCACCACCAGTTTGCCGGGCTCGGGCTGGATGGCCGGGTCCACCAGAATCATCGTGCCTTCATTGATACTCAAGCCGCTGGGGGCGGTCATGGCGTCGCCAGTCACGCGCATCCAGAACGCCTTGCCACGGGCCTGATAGTCGCTCATCTGAAAACGAGTAACGCCGTACGGCCGAGGTTCTTCCTGCAATGGGTAGCCTCCCTTCCCTTCGCTCACCGGGTAACGGTAATTCGGGTTGTAGTGCGGCGCCGGCTGCAGTTCCTCGGCAACCGCCGCGAGCGCTTTTTCGCGAACCACCAGCGCGACCTCGAGCCCATCCAGGCCCAGCTCCTGCATCACCCGGTTCATATCGGCAAGGCTCGGCACCCGACGCTTGTTCAGCCAGTGGCCGACCCCGCCCTGAGACATGCCCAGGCGCGACGCCAGTTGGTCCTGCGTGACCTTGCGGTCTTTCATGTTGGCCTTGACCAACGCTATCCATTTATCCATGGGCCCTGACAATACGTTGTGTACTCACCACGACAATAAACAGTTTGTAGTAATCAATAAAACGCCATAAATACGATTAGTACTAATATCGATTGCAGGCTTTCGACACCCACACAGAGCACTGCCCTTATGACGACCACCCCGTATACCCTGCCCGACACCTGCGATGAAGACGAGCGGCTGTTCCTGCGCAGCAGTGGCGCCGCCCAACGCGCGCTGGACTATTACCTGAAAGAGGATGCCGCACCGCCCTCCGTTGACGATACGTTGTTCGAGGTCAAGCCCGGCATCAGCGACGAGGAGGCCCTGGTCCACGCCTCCGACCTGCTGCGCAGCGCCGCGGCCACTGCGTACGAATCGGCAAACAGCGCCCACGGCAATAGCCGGGACCTGGCGTTTTCAGTGGTCTATTTGATCGATATGGCGAAGGTGATGGTGGAGCGGTCACTGCGGCTTTCGGCGAGGGGCGCCGAACAGCCGGCCAGCCTGTAACAGGCACGCGGGAAAAATATTTCTATCCGAGGGATAAAAACATTTGACTTGCAAATGATAATGATTATTATTGGACCTAGCTGATCGCGAGATCAGTCGATAGACCAAGAGACCTTAGGTCGGACTCTTGGAATATCTCCTCATCAGGCTAATCACGGTTTTTGACCCGGCTCTTTGGCCGGGTCTTTTTTTTGCCAGTTTTTCCCTGGCGTGACTTCAGGCTAATGAAGACTGTGTGTTGCTTGATGGCGCGCATGGTAGCAAAAGACCATCGCCAAAAGAAAGTCGATCGAGCGCTCTAGGCCGGTTCTTTCAAAAATAGCACTTGAGAATCAATCTCATAGATTCTAAGCTGCGGCGGCGTCATGGACGACGCCCCCCTCTTCACCCGCAAAAATTGCATCCAGGCTTTGCCCCGCTCCGGTGTAAAATGCCCGCCACAACACTCATATTCAGGCAACCAGACTATGACCGTGGCCTTGACCTCCATCAAGATCAGCACCGACTTCGACAGTGGCAATATCCAGGTGCTCGACGCCAGTGATGCTCACCAGTTGCTGCTGGCGATAAAGCCCGATACGCGCAGCCAGCACTTCCAGTGGTTCCACTTCAAGGCCGAAGGCATGCACGTGGGTCACACCCACACCTTCCGCCTGAGCAATGCCGGCCACTCGTCTTACAAGCACGCCTGGAGCGGCTACAACGCCGTGGCGTCCTACGACCATATCAACTGGTTCCGGGTGCCCACCCGCTTTGATGGCGAAACGCTGCACATCACCCTCGAAACCCGTGAAAAACAGGCCTGGTTCGCTTACTTCGAACCCTACAGCCGCGAACGCCACGACTGGCTGATCGACCAGGCGCTGAACCGCGCCGGCACGCAATTGCTGGCCACCGGCAAAAGTGTCGAAGGCCGTGATATCCAACTGCTGCGCCGTGGCAAGGGCGAGGCCAACAAGCGCAAGGTCTGGATCGTCGCCCAGCAGCATCCCGGCGAGCACATGGCCGAATGGTTTATGGAAGGCATCATCGAGCGCCTGCAGCAGGACGGTGACGCCGAGCTGAAAAAGCTCCTGGCCGCCGCCGACCTGTACCTGGTACCGAACATGAACCCCGATGGTGCGTTCCATGGGCATCTGCGCACCAACGCCATGGGCCAGGACCTCAACCGCGCCTGGCAGAGTGCGAGCCAGGAGATCAGCCCCGAAGTACTGTTCGTCCAGCAACAAATGGAAAAGTACGGCGTTGACCTGTTCCTGGATATCCACGGCGACGAGGAAATCCCCTATGTGTTCACCGCCGGTTGTGAAGGCAACCCGGGCTACACGCCACGTATCGAGCAGTTGGAAAAACACTTCCGCAGCCACCTGAGCAACCTCACCCGGGATTTTCAGACCGCGCATGGCTACACCCGCGATTTGCCGGGCGAAGCCAATATGACCCTGGCGTGCAACAGCGTCGGCGAGAAATTCGATTGCCTGTCGCTGACCCTGGAAATGCCCTTCAAGGACAACGACGACGCGCCCAACCCGCACACCGGCTGGTCGGGCAAACGCTCGATGCAGTTGGGCAAGGACGTGTTGAGCAGCGTGGCGGATATCGTCGGCGTATTGCGCTAAACATCCACGATCCCGGCGACGGCTGCCTCACAGCAACCGCCGCCGGGGAAGGCTTCAGTCCTTGCTGCCGGTCATGCTTTGCAACACACCGTCACGCCGGATCAAACCGTGGAACAGCGCCGCCGCCAGGTGCAACAACACCGTCAGAAACAGCAAATACGCCAGGTAACCGTGAGCCTTGCGCAACACGGCAAACAACGGCGCATTCGCCCCCACCAGCGCCGGCAACTGCACCGAACTGCTGAGCATCACCGGGTCGCCGGCCGCTGAAATCATCGCCCAGCCCAGCAGCGGCAACACCAGCATCAACGCATACAGCACCACGTGGGAGGCCTTGGCCGCCAGCACTTGCCACAGCGGCAAGTCGGCAGGCAGCGGCGGCTGGCGCGTGGAAAAACGCACCACCAGGCGCACGATCACCAGCGCCAGGATCGCAATGCCCAGCGGCTTGTGCAGGTGGATCAGCCACTCATGGCGTTCGGAAACCGAGGCCACCATGCCCGCGCCGATAAACAGCATGGCGATGATCATCAACGCCATCAGCCAATGCAGCAGCCGCGCCAGCGGGGCGAAAAACCGGGGTTGGGCATTCATGGCTTCGACTCCTGAGGGGCGCTGTGCAGCTGGCTGACTTCGCTGGTGCGACGCAGGTAGGAACTGGCGTACGCCGCCGAACGGGCGGCCAGCAATGGGTCATTCGAGGCTTCGATACCGCTCGGCAGCACCAGTGGATCAAAGTTGATGTCACGGCAATCACCGTCCATTTGCGGCTGGCTGCTGTCCAGCACCAGGGTCCCGGCATTCAGCACCTTGTGCTCACCGGTCCAGGTCTTGCTGGCGTCATCTACCGGGTCGCCCGGGTTGGCCAGGGTGAGGTTCAACTGCCAGCGCAACGGCCCGGCCACCAGGCGCTGGGCCAGGTCTTTTTCGAGGAAGTCGCTGCCGGCGGGCGCCGTGGCCCCCGCAGCATCCTGGCTTTGCGGTACGACGCCCCAGCGCACGGCCTGGCGTTGGCCGCTGGCGTTTACCAGGTAAAACGCGTTGATGCCGTTATAGGTTTCAGTGGCATAGCTGGCAGACGGCTTGGCGGTCTTGACCCAGGCCAGGAACGGCGCGGTCTCGGGGTGCGCCGCGAAGAACGCCGGCATGCCTGCCGGGTTCGGCTTGCCGGTGGCCGGGTCAGGTGCGCCGGCCTTGAGCATCTCGAAGAAGGCCTCGGGCGTGCCCACCGGGAACACCGGCATGCTGTTCATCCCGGTGCGCCATTGCTGGCCGTTGGCCAAGTTGAACTGCAAGGCAAAACTGCGGATCGGCACGCTGCTGTCCGGCGCATACGGGTTGCCGCTGGGCAGCGCAAAACGCCCGATAACCGGGGTGCGCGCCTCGCTGAATACCTGGGCACTGGAATACTGGCGCGCTTCGGGGCTGCTCTCGAAATAACCGGCCACGCACACGCCCTTGGCATGGTTACGCCGGTAGCCAGGGTGCAAGCCGTTGTTGGTTTCCAGGGCATTGACCAGGGTTTTGGGGCGCAACCGTTGTGGGTCGAGGCTTCCGTTAACGTAGGCAAACGCCCCGGCCACGACGGCAACCACCACGCCGATGCTGGCCAACCGAATTATCAGGCTTGCGGTGCTCAACGGCGGACGGGGCGGTGATGAGTGATCTACCATGAAATAACTCCAGGGCCCAAGGCCTTGAGTGGGTGAAACATAAGGTCGGAACACTTGGGACGAACGCCAGCGCACTCTATTCCCTGGCCTGCTGTTTATTTTTATTGGCCTGGAATAACCTTCAACGCCGGACGTCTTCCTAGTCCCAGCGTAGTGACTAGCCAGAATCCCATGCACGAACTCGACGAACAGTTACGTGAACTCATCCCCAGGTTGCGGCGTTTTGCCGTGTCCCTGACGCGTAACACCAGCAGCGCCGACGACCTGGTGCAGGCGAGCCTTGAGCGCGCGATCATCAGTTGGGCCGACAAACGCCTCGAAGGCGACTTGCGCGCCTGGCTGTTCTCGATCCTCTACCGGCAGTTCCTCGACGCCCATCGGCGCTCCCGGCGGTACACACGCATGCTGGAATTTTTCACCGGCCGCGATGATTCGCAGCCGTCGGTCGAGCGCACCGTCATCGCGCAATCGACCCTGCAAGCCTTCGACAAATTGAACACCGAACAGCGCGCTTTGCTGCTGTGGGTCTCGGTGGAAGGCTTGAGCTACAAAGAAGTCGCCGACATCCTCGAGGTGCCCGTGGGCACCGTGATGTCTCGCCTGTCGCGCGCGCGCCAGGCCCTGCGCCAGCTCAGCGACGGCGAAATCACCAGCCCTGCCCTGCGGATACTCAAATGATCAGCCTGCCTCCCAGCGAACGCGATTTGCATGCCTACGTCGATCACCAACTCCTGGACGCCGACCGCCGCCAGCTCGAAACCTGGCTGGCGGCCCACCCGGACGTCGCCGCCCAGGTGCACGCCTGGCAACAGGACGCGCAGCACCTGCGGGCATCGTTGAGCGGCGCACTGCAACAACCCGCCAACCCCGAGCTGGACCCGGCCCTGATTCGCCAGCGGGTCAAGCGCCAGTCACGCCGCCATCTCGCAACCGCCGCCATGCTGTTGATTGCCGTCAGTGTCGGCGGCCTCGGCGGCTGGCAGGCCCGCCAGGCCACGCTGCTCGAGAGCATGGCGCCCATGAGCGACGCGATGCAGGCCTACCGCCTGTTTGCCCAGGACGGCATCCTGCCCGCCGACTACCACGTACAAAGCGGTGGCGACATGCAAGGCTGGCTCGACCGTTATTTCAACCAGGCCTACCGCCTGCCGGACCTGAGCCAGGCCGGGTTCAAGGCGGTCAGCGGGCGCCTGCTCAGTACCGAACAAGGCGCGGCGGCCATGGTGCTGTATGAAGACCCCCAAGGGCGGCGCATCAGTTTCTATATCCGCCCGCCGGGCCCGGAAAACAAGTTCCTGCCCCGGGGCAGCCGCAGTGCCGACGGGCTGCAGGCCGAATACTGGTCGGGCGCGGGCTACAACTATGCGATGGTCAGCCCGCAGGACGCCTCGACCACGCAGATGCTCAAGCAGACGATGCGGTTCTAGAAACCCACATCCAGCACCACGTTATCGACGTAGGTACCGGCCGGCGGCGTGGCCTGGTTGCTATAGATCGCCGCGTTGTAGTTGAACACCTGGCTGCCGGTGCCCAGGCCATTCCCGGGGTTCACCTCAGCCGTGGAGCTGGCGCGCCGGGCGGTGGTCACGCTGCCCCAGCGAGTGGTGGTGGCGCTTTTGAAGATGTCGTAATTGAGGAAATTGCTCCCCGAGATCATCCGCCGCTGCCCGCCCACACTCACCGGGTTCTGGCCATCGCTGATGCCCACGGTGTAGGCACTGCCCTTGGTGCAGGCAATCGTGGCTTGCCCGTTCACACTGGAAAAACCACTGATCACCGGCGCGCTGCCGAAGCTGATGTTGGGCGCGGTGATCTGACAGTCGTTGGCCACGGTCATGCTGACGGTCAACGTCGTGGTGCCACTGTTGATATCCCGCCCCAGACAAATCCCGCCGATACCAATGCCCGAGCAATAGTTCCAGTTCCAGAAAATACTCAGGGTTTCGCTATAGGTGCCGGCCGCCACGTTGCTGCCGATCGTCGTGCTCATGTAAAGCGGCAAGGTTTTCGTGCCCGGCCCGGAAATCAGCCCGGCGGTTTGCGCGATGCCGCCGGGCCCGCCAAAGTCGAACGCGGTGCCCCGGGTCATCGGAAAGCCGGTGGTGTTGTTGGCATAGACCGTGTAGCTGATCACATCACCGGTGGGCCCAACCATGCCGCCCTGGGAGGAACCGGTGATGGTGGCGTAAAAGTGGTCGGTGGAAGCCAGCAACGAAATCAGGGCAGAGGTACAGTTCAAGCCGCCGGAGGTGGTCGAACTGGTCTGGGCGGCAGTGCGCACGGTCATCGAACTCACCGACGTGCCAAAGCTGGCTGGCACGGTCGCCCCCACCGAACACAAGGCCTGCGCCTGCTGCACGCCCCCAAGGCTCGCCAACACCAGCATTCCCGACACCCATCCTTTGACCCGCACACCCACACTCCTTATCTCATTGGCAAACCAGCGGCCCGATCAGCGGCACCTGCTCCTCGTTGATATCCACGTCGAACGTTGCCTGGCAGGTACGGCCCTCACCCACAGTGACTTGCAAGGTGTTGTGGGCCGCCAGGTTCTCCAGGTACACCAGGCCATCCCACCCCACCACCGCGCGCGCCCCGGTTTGCTCATGACGCACCTGGCTGCCCAGGGGCAGGTCCTGATGCCGGGCATCCACCAGGGTGATACTGGCCGCGATCACCCGGCGCACCGGGAACTCCAGCAGGTAGCCGCTGCCGCGCCGCACCGCCACGCGCTGCTCGACATTCGGGGTCTGCACGTTGACCGGCAGGTTCAGCGGGTCGATTTCATACTTGCCGCGGTAATAAGCGCTGCTCCACGGCACCAGCAGGTGCCCATTACGGTCGGTTTCCCCCACCAACTGGTTTTCATAGAGCACCGGCACACCGGAATAGCCGTCGGTGCTCACCACCACAAACGCGTCATTGACCTGGTTGGCGGTGAACGCCTGATTGTCCATCCACACCAGCGAGCCACTGGCATCCGCCCAACGGGTCTCGGCGTCACTGCTGCCGTACACGCCCGCCTGCAATTGCACCGACTGCATGCGCCAGGTCAGGTCGGCCTGGCGATAGGCCGGGCCGTCGCCACTGGCATACCCCAGGTTGTAGCCCACGCCGCCCTCGGACGGCACCGCCCGGCTGTAGTTGACCCGCTGGCGACTTTCGCCGGCCTGGCTGCGCTCGTTGCTCAAGGCCAGGCTGCCGTAGACGTCGAACGGGATGACCAACTGCGCCTGCATGGCCCAGTTGCTGTCACCGACCTCACGGTTGGCCGACAGATAGAAACTGGTGTTGCGCCACAGCTGTTTGCTCCAGGTGAGGTTCATCAGCCGGGTGCGGGAGTCATCGGCCGCCTGTACATCGAAATAGCCGGCACCGATGCTGCCGAAATCGTTGAGGTTCAGGCTCAGGGTCACCTGCTCGCTGCGCTTGCTGAGGCTCGCATAAGGCGTGTCGACCAGGGTCAGGTCGGCGTACTGGTCGCGGCGCTCTACTCGCTGGTATGACAGGCTGTAGCGCTGGTTGCTGTATTGATAACCGAAGCTCAGTTGCTGGCCGGTCTCGCCATCAAACTGGCTTTGGCTGAGGGCGGTATTGAGCACCCCGAAGTTGCCCAGCCGCACGTTGCCGCCGAGCCCGCCCAGGGTCAGGTCGCCTGAGGCTTCGGCATGGCTTTCCAGGGTGAAGTAGTCCGACACCCCGTAACGAAAGGTGCCGCTGGCCACGCCCGGCCCGTAGCCAAAATCCCGAATGGTGTAGTCGCGGCGCAAATTACCGGCCGCCACGGAAAAATCCGACAGGCCTTTTTGCAACAACGTACTGGTGACGTAGAACGGCACGGTGGTCGACACCTGCCGGCCCAGGGCATCGGTGGTGACCACCACCGCTTCGCCGGCGCCGTTGATAAACGGCACGTTGGTCAAGGTGTAAGGGCCCGGCTGCAGATCTGCGCTGCTGGATTTGTAGCCATTGATGAACAGGTCCACCGACGACGGCACCGCCGCCTCCCCGGCAAATTGTGGCAAGGGGTAAGTCACCAGGTCCGGGCGTACGCCGAAATCCCGCGACACTTGCACCCCGCCCAGGCGTACCGAACTGCTCCACGGCAATGCGCTGCTGATCACGTCGCCCGCCTCGTAGGTCAGCAGGCGCTCATCGTCGGAAAAGCGCCAGGTGGTGTCATAGCGCCGGTAGCCATTGTTCAAAGTGCTGCCGCTGGCCTGGCCGCCAAAGGTGGTGCGGTATTGGCCGGTATTGGACAACGTGCCCCAGGTATCGAACAGCCGCACTTCGTTGAAGATGCCCAGGTATGTGCCGGCGTCATCGGTGTCGTTCAGGTAAGCGTCATAGTTGAGCAACGCACCAAAACTGGTGAGTGCCTGGGCGCGCGGGTAGTTGTTGCGGCTGCCGATGAACTGCGCCGGCAACCATGCCGGCGGTACCGTCAACATGAGGCGCTGGCCCTGGCTGTCGTAATCGGTGTGCAGGCCCGGCAGGTGGTCCAGCGCGACCTCGGTGGTGATCTCGGCCGGCAGCTTCATGCCCACGTCCCGCAAGGTGGCCGCCGGCACAAACAGGCCGCCGGCGCGCTGATCCACGGCCACCACCCGGCCAGTGTCCATCTGGTTGACCACCAGTTCGAGGAACAACTGTGCATCGGCAACAGCCTCCATGTTGCTGGGCGGCGGCGGCAACGGCGCGGCCACGCCAAGCGGCGCAAGCACCAGGCCCGACAGGCCGCCCACCACCCACACCGATCGCCATCGACTACGAGCCTGACCATGGCTCACCAAGGCTTTGTGTCCATCAATGGACATCTCCATCCGTTAAGACCAAGGGCTGCTCCATGCCCTATTCCATTGCGTTACCGTCCCGGCGCAAGGTTCTCCAGTTGCGCTGCGCCATTGACTCGCACCTGCAGCGGCTGATCGCCCGCGACACCTTGTGGCACCGGCCAGCGCATGGTTGCGCCCGGCAGTACATAGCCGAGCAGGCCGTCTACCAGCGGCCGGGTCTGCCCGCCCTGTTTGAACGCCACATCGGTGAGCCGCGCGTGCACCGCGCCCTGGTTGCGCATCTCCACATAGTTGCGCCCGCCGACGGTGACTTTTTTCCAGCTCAGGTCAGGCTTGCCCGCGCCCTTGGGGTCGCGCTGGCGCGTCGCGTCTTCCTTGCTCCACAGGCCTGCGCCGTAGGCGAACAACGGCACCGAATAACGCATCTGAAAGCGGATGGCTGCGGCCGTCTTGCCATCGGCTGCGGGGGTTTCAGGGGCGGCGGCGGGGATTTCGTCGATGATGATCCGATAGGCCAACTCCTGGCCCGGCGGCACTTCCCGGGTCCGGGTCAGGCGCACCAATTGCTTCTGCCCCGGTTCGATCTTCGCCACCGGCGGGCTGCCGATCACGTCGCGCTGGTTCTGGTACTGCTCGTCAAACCCGCCCTGGCTCCAGGCAAATACCCGGATCTGCAGGTTGGCAGTCTCTGTACCGCGGTTCTCCAACCACAAGGCGCTGGCCTGTTGATCGGCCTCCAGCACCGGGTCAATGGGCCAGATCAGCACCGAACTGGCAGCCTGGACCTGCCCGGCGCCCAACGCCACCAGACCGATAAAACCCGCAACCCAATACCGCCGGGAAGCTGCAAACATAGATTCCACTCCTCATGCCAATCGCCTTACCAGGACAGCTGCACCTGCAGCACGTCGCTGTACGTCCCCCCAGGCTGATTACCCGGTAACACCACCCGGCCGTAAATCGGCAGGGTTATATTGTTCGCGTTGCTGTAGGCCACGCTGACGCTTTGACTGATCCCCAGGCTCTGGCTCAGGGCCGCGTCCTGAAACAGCTGGTACGCCACTTGGGCACTGCCGCTATTGAGCTGCATGTGCCGGCCACTGGCGTTGTACAAGCCGCCGTTGACGCTCATGCTCAACGTGACTCCCGGGGTGCATTGCAGCGTTACCCCGCTGCTCAGCGCCACCGACACCGTGCTGGTGGACAACGACGAATAGCTGCCGAACGCCAGGCTGCCGTAGTTCGTGCCGCCGCCCACCACCAGGCAGCCTGCGGCAATCGTCGCGCTGACCTGGATCGTCTGGCTGGTCACCGCCAGCAACGACAACGGCATCCCCCAACCCGTGATGACCGCCAGCGTCGCCCAGCAGGCCCGCTTCATGGCACTAGAACGTCAGTTGCACCGACACCGTGTCGGTGTAAGTACCGGCCGGCAGCCCCGCCTTGCCCACGGCCTGGCCGTAGATGTTCACGGTTTGCGCAACGCCCGTGCTCGCGCCTACGTTGATGGTTCCGTTGATCGCCAGGAGCGTCGAATGCCCGGTGTCGGTGTAGAAGTCATACGGCACATAATTGGCCACGCCGTCATACAGCGCCCGGGTGCCGCCGGTGGACTGGCCGTCATGGGACCCGGCGCCCACGGTGATCACCGGCGAGGTGCCCGAGGAACACTGGATCGACAACGCGCCTCCACCGCCACCCAGCACCTGGCCGGACTGCGTGGTGAACTGGCTGTTGGTGGTACCGAAATTGATCGTACCGAAGTTCAAACCGGTGGTGCCGCCCACGCCGTTGACCAGGCAACTGTTGGTCAGGATCAGCGTGGAGCTGATCTGCCCGGTGACCGTCGTGGCCGCCTGGGCACCCGATACCCAGGCCAGTGCGACCAATGGGAGAACTGCTTTAGATACAAGTGCATGCATGATGTCCATCCTCATGAATTACCAATCCAGAGTCACCGTCAGGGTGTCTGTGTAGATGCCGGCCGGTAGGGCCCTGGTATTCGCCACCACCGAGCCGAATACCGGGATCGGTACCTGTGCGCCCTTGGTCACGACGAAATTGCGTTGCTGGCCGATGCTGTAGGTGCTTCGGCCCGCAGGATCGGCCGACAGCCGATACGGTATGGTTTGCCGGCCATTGCTCAAGCGCCGGGTGATGCCGTCGCCATGGGCGCCGCCGTCGATGGTCACGGTGAAACTGCTCACCACCGACGGGTTGCAGGACACAGCGAGCGCGGCCTTGTCGCCATCACTGATGCCGGCACCCAGGCCCTTGTCCCAAGTGGGTCCGTGGCTGCCGAAATCCAGCAAGGCCGAGCCGCCATCCGGGCTCACCGGCGCGCTGTCGGTGCCTTTGCTCACCTGGCAACTGGCGGTAATCACCAGCCGTGCGTGAATCTGCCCGGCGACCGCCGCCTGGGCGTCCTCGGCCAGGAGCAACAGGCCGCCCAGCGCGATGCAGGCCAGGGCGCGGCTTACCATGTCACCGTCACTTTGAGCAGGTCGGAATAACGCCCCACGGCCGGTATTTCCTTGAGCGGCTCGATGCGTCCATAAAGTGGCAAGTCCACCGTGCCGGAATCGGGCACACGGCCGCTCAACGGTACGTCCACGGCCAAGGGGATGCGGCGTGCGGCATCGGCATAAATTCGATAGGGAATGGGTTTGATCGAGGGGGCAGCAGCGCCCAGGTAACGTACTTCGCCGATGCCGCCATGCAGGCCGCCGTCGACACGCATCTGATACGGCGTATCCGGGTTGCACTCCAGGCGTGGCTGGCGCTGGCTGATCAAGGCTGCACTCAACGGGCCTGCCGGGTCATCCAGCCGGGAGCCGCTGCCAAAATCCAGCACACCGAGCTGCTCGATGCCCGCCTCACGCGTGGTGCCGACCAACTGGCACCCCCGCTGCACGTCGATACGCACCTCAACCTGGAGCTGTGCGCCATAAACCGTGTTGCAGAGCATCGCGCTCATGATTGCCAAGACTGCGTGTCCCTTCACTGCCCCAAATCCTTATACAGGGGTGACTGCTGTGTATGAGGTTAGTCACTTGAAGGGAATCCGCCAGTCAGGTCGGTGTTTTGGATCCATTGACCCATGCCTTTTCCAGATAGCTCGCGCCGTGCTTCTCTATTGGTCAAACCGCAACCGGCGCTCTAAAGTGAGCGACCACCGACATACAGAGTGACTGACATTGGCTGCTTTACCGCCCCTGCTCAAACGGTTGCTGGGTAAACCCGCGGCGACCACCGCCGCCCCCGGTATCACCGCATTCTTCCAGGGCAAGGCCCGGCAACAGGGCTATACCCTCAGCCCAAGCCAGCAACAGGTGATCGAGACCATG
The DNA here is from genome assembly GCF_013385435.1 of Pseudomonas sp. F9001. NCBI lineage: Bacteria > Pseudomonadati > Pseudomonadota > Gammaproteobacteria > Pseudomonadales > Pseudomonadaceae > Pseudomonas > Pseudomonas sp. F9001. The sequence continues at coordinate 17,194 of NZ_JACAPX010000062.1, read as the reverse complement.
GCCCGGCAAACCGACCATCTGCTGGCCGGGCGCCCTACCCGCAGCCTGTACCTGCACGGCGCCGTCGGCCGGGGCAAGAGCTGGTTGCTGGACGGCTTTTTCCAGGCGTTGCCGATTGCCGAGAAACAGCGCGTGCACTTCCACGACTTTTTCGCCCGTCTGCACCAGGGAATGTTTGCCCATCGCCAGCAGCGCGATGCCTTGGCCGTGACCCTGGATGAGTTGCTCGATGGCTGCCGCGTGCTGTGCTTCGACGAGTTTCACGTACATGATATCGGCGATGCGATGCTGATCAGCCGCCTGTTCAAGGCCCTGTTCCGGCGTGGAGTCTGGGTGCTGGTAACCTCCAATTATCCGCCCGCCGGGTTGCTGCCGAACCCCTTGTACCATCAGCGGTTCAAGCCGGTGATCGAGCTGATCAGCGCGCGCATGGACGTCATGGAAGTCAGCGCCCCCCAGGATTTTCGCAGCCTGGCCCAGGCCCATGGCGATCAGCGGTTCAGCGCTGGCCAGTTCGTGTGGCCGGGGACTGCCGCGCAACGCCAAGCCCTGGGCCTGCCGTCAGCGGATCAGGCCCCGGTCAGCCTGACCGTCGGAGCCCGGCAATTGACTGCCCGCTGGCACCAGGACCGCAGCATTGCCTTCACCTTCAGCGACCTGTGCGAACAACCGACCGCCGTCATGGACTACCTGCAGCTGTGCCGCGACTATGAACGCTGGATCATCGACGGCCTGCCGCACCTGGCGGACTGTCCGATTGCCGCCCAGCAACGGTTCATCAACCTGGTGGACGTGCTCTACGACCAGGACAAGCAATTGGTGCTGATCGGCGAGCAGCCGCTGGAGCAATCCCTGAGCGGCCAGGCCATCGATTTGGCGCGCACCGCCAGCCGCCTGGGGCAGTTGCAGAAGATCGGGCCGCAACCCGCTATCATGAGCGCCATTCACGCCCCTATTGCCGAGTGACGCGCCGTTCATGGATACCCTTGCCCAACTCAAGGCCGGCCAATTGGCCGGCATCAAACGCCTGGACCTGCGCTGTGGGCTGACCGAGTTCCCCCGGGAAATCTTCGACCTGGCCGACTCCCTGGAAATCCTCAACCTGACCGGCAATGCCCTGAGCAGCCTGCCGGATGACCTGCACCGCCTGCCCCATTTGCGCGTGCTGTTCTGTTCGGAAAACGCCTTTACCGAACTGCCGCAATGCCTGGGCCAGTGCGCGCAGTTGAGCATGATCGGCTTCAAGTCGAACCAGATCAGCAGTGTCCCGGCGACGTCGCTGCCACCCTTGCTGCGCTGGCTGATCCTCACCGATAACCACATCAGCCAATTGCCGGACGAACTGGGTGAACGGCCTTTGCTGCAAAAACTGATGCTGGCCGGTAACCACCTGGAGCAGTTGCCGCAAAGCCTCGCCCAGTGCAAAAACCTCGAACTGATCCGCATCGCCTCCAACCGCATGACCCGCCTGCCGGACTGGTTGCTGACCTTGCCGAGCCTGACCTGGCTGGCCTACGCCGGTAATCCGGTAGAGATGGCCGTGGAAGAGGCCCGCCATGACGCGACGCCGAATATTCCCTGGTCAGAGCTGGTGCTGGGCGAAGTGTTGGGCGAAGGCGCCTCCGGCATCATCCGCAAGGCGTCCTGGACCCCGCCAGGCGGGCCGGCCAAGGCGGTTGCGGTCAAACTGTACAAAGGCAGCATCACCAGCGATGGCTCGCCCCTGCACGAAATGCACGCCTGCATCGCCGCCGGACTGCATGCCAACCTGATCAAGGTAGAAGGCCGTGTCGTCGACCACCCGGAAGGCCAGGCGGCGCTGGTGATGCAACTGATCGAACCGAGCTACCGCAACCTCGCGGCCCTGCCGAGCCTGGCGTCGTGCACCCGGGATATCTACGAGCCCACCACCCGTTTCAGCGCGGATGTGGCGCTGCGCATGGCCCGGGGCATCGCCTCGGTGGCGGCGCACCTGCACGCGCAAGGCATCACCCACGGTGATCTGTACGGCCACAACATTCTGTGGAATGAAGCCGGTGAATGTCTGCTTGGGGACTTTGGTGCAGCGTCGTTTCACGCCACGGTCGACAGCCAGGAAACCCGCGCGTTGCAGCGCATCGAAGTCAGGGCGTTCGGGGTGTTGCTGGGGGAATTGCTGGAAAGGATTGATGCGGGGTTGAACGAGCAACAGCGCGTGGCACTGGAAGCCTTGCGGGACAACTGCTGCCAGCCGGATGTGTTGGCCCGGCCTGGGTTCGAGGAAATCACAAGCTTGTTGCAGTCTTCCAAACTCCGCTAAACCCAATGTGGGAGCGGGCTTGCTCGCGAATGCGGTGTGTCAGTCAATACATGCTTGGCTGGTACACCGTATTCGCGAGCAAGCCCGCTCCCACATTTGGACCGGGTTCACATCAAATCAGAATCAACCCGCCAACCCGACGAACATGTCCTGCACGTCGTCATGGTTGTCCAAGCCTTCCAGGAAGGCTTCGACTTCGGCCATCTGCTCATCGCTCAAGCCACTCACCGGGTTCTTCGCGATGTAGCCCAGCTTGGCCGACAACACGGTGAACCCCTGCTCCGGCAAGGCTTTCTGCACGGCGTCCAGGTCGGTGGTCTCGGTGATGAACAGGGTCGTGCCCTCTTCTTCGCCTGCCTCGAAATCCTGGGCACCGGCTTCAATCGCGGCCATTTCCGGATCGGCTTCCGGGCTGTCCGGCGAGGCTTCGATCAGGCCCACATGGTTGAAGTCCCAGGCCACGGAGCCGGACGCGCCGAGCTGCCCCTTGCGGAACGCCACGCGGATTTCCGCCACGGTGCGGTTGATGTTGTCGGTCACGCATTCAACGATCAGCGGCACCTGGTGCGGGGCAAAACCTTCGTAGGTTACGCGGTGGTATTGCACGGTCTCACCGAGCAGACCGGCGCCTTTCTTGATCGCGCGTTCCAGGGTTTCCTTGGGCATCGAGGCCTTTTTGGCCTGCTCCACCACCAGGCGCAAATGTGCGTTGGTAGCAGTGTCGGCACCGTTGCGGGCGGCAATGGTGATCTCTTTCACCAGCTTGCCGAAGATCTTGCCCTTGGCATTGGATGCCGCTTCTTTATGTTTGACTTTCCACTGTGCGCCCATGACTCACTCTCTTCTGTCCATCGCGCCGAGACGTCTACTGGCCGGCGCTTTGGGGGCAGAGTTTATAGCGCTGAAACACTCTAATCCACCAAAAAACCGGCCATGCCCCTCAGGTCCGCAAGGGATTGATGGCGCGTTCACGGTCGGGCACGAAGTCGCCCACCTGCGCCAGCACCGCCGGCCTGGCGTTCCAGTACGGCATCAACACCAGGGAGGAAAACAGCGCGGCACCGGCAAACACGATAAACACCGTGACCGTATCGAAGTAGCCCGGCAGCAAGCCGCCAAGGATCGCCCCCACCGAACCGCAGCCGTTGACGAACCCCGCCGCCGTCGCGCCGGCCTTGGCGGTGCCGAAGTCGATGGCGGCGGTGCTGCTGATCATCGAGTCCGGCCCGTACAGGGTCAGGCCCATCACAAACAGCAGCGCCATCACCAGCGCCACACTGCCGGTGTGCAAGGCGCCCATGAACAACGCCAGGGCCACGGTCAGTGCCAGCAGGCTGAGGACACAGGCCGGCATGCGCCGGGCGCCGAACAGTTTGTCGGACGCCATGCCGATCATGATCGGCCCCAGCAACCCCGCCAGCTCGAACGCCGTCGGCACAATCGCCGCGCCGACCTTGCCCACCGACGGCATCTGCTCATACACAATCACCGGCCCCCACAACAGGATCGCGTAACGCGCCGGTTTCAACAGAAAGTACGCCAGCCCCAGGGTCAACACAGTACGGTTGCGCAAAATGGCCCGCAGCGGTTCCAGCACACTGGCGTTCTTCTCGGCGGCAGTCTGTTCCGGTTCCGGCTCCACTGCCGGTAACCCCACATCCTGCGGCGTGTCGCGCTGGAAAATGAAAAACAGCACCGCGACCACGAAGACCACAGCCGCACTGGAGATAAATGCCGCATGCCAGGTGCCGATCAGCGTATACGCCCACCATCCGGCAAACGGCGACGCCACCAGGCCACCAAAGGCGTAGCACGAGCTCCATAAACCCAGCACCCGGCCACGCTGCTGCGCCGGGAAGAAACTGCCAAGGTTCTTGCACAGCCCGGACCAGCCGGTGGACTGGGCCAGGCCCTGGATCAACATGCACGTGACAAAGATCGGTAACGTGGCAAACGTGCCCATCACCAGGGCGGCGGCGGCTGAAATCAGCAACCCGCCGAGTACCACCACACGCGGCCCGAAACGGTCGGCGAGCATGCCCCAGGTGAATTGGCCAACGGCGTAGGCCGCCAGGTAAATGCCATCCAGGTTGGCCATCATCATCTTGTCCAGCGGGAAACTCGGGTCGTCGACGATCCCCAGCTTGGCCACCGAAAAAGCCTTGCGGGTGAAATAGAAGGCCGCGTACGCCAGCCAGGTGATGGCGAAAATCTGCACGCGCCAACGCTTGATGTGACTCAAGGGAGTATTCATGGTGGTTCTGACCTCGGGTGTGAGTGTGCCGGCAGAATGAAAAGCAAACGCCTGTATTTTTATTGTTGAGCACTGCAGTACCGGCGCTTGGAGGGGCGCGGTATTGGTCAGATGAGTCCCGCTGGTGAGCACGCAGAAGACCCATGGCCGCCGAAGGTGTAGGACTCGACCTACGGCGACTGGGGCTATCAAAGCAATGGCTGACTAATAGGTAAAATCGATTTATCGTATTTCAAATATAAGCTGAGCTTGTAAGAGGATTCGCGATGTCGGTGTCTCACGCGCAACTCAAAGCCTTCCATGCGGTGGCCGTACACGGCAGTTTTACCCACGCCGCCGAACGCTTGTTCCTCAGCCAGCCGGCCATTTCCGACCAGGTGCGCAAGCTTGAGGAACGTTTCGGCGTGCTGCTGTTTCATCGCAACAAACGTTCGGTGCGCTTGACCGACCTCGGCGAGCGCCTGTTGAGCATCACCCAGCGTCTGTTTGCCGTCGCGGCGGAAGCCGAAGAGCTGTTGCAGGATTCCCGCGCCTTGCAAACCGGCACCCTGACACTCGCGGTGGACGCCCCGGTGCATGTGCTGCCGCAGATTGCGCGCTTCTGCCAGTTGTACCCGGGCATCAGCGTGAAGATCGAAACCGGCAACACCGATGAATCACTGTTTCGCCTGTACAACTACCAGGCCGACCTCGCGCTGCTGGGGCGCGATGTGGACGACGAGCGGCTGCTGTCACTGCCGCTGCCCGATGACCAATTGCTCGCGTTTGTCGCCCGCAACCACCCGTGGGCGGGCCGCGAGTCGATCTGCCTGGCGGACCTGGACGATACGCCGCTGGTGTTGCGGGAAATCGGCTCGGTAACCCGCCAGACCCTGGAGCAGGAAATGCACCAGGCCGGGCTGCGCATTCGCCCGGCGATCCAGGTGGAAGGCCGCGAAGCCGCGCGGGAGGCGGTGGTGGTGGGGATTGGCGTGGGCGTGGTGTCGGCTGCGGAGTTTGGCGCAGATTCGCGGGTGTATGCGATGCCGATCCGTGACTGTACGCAGCGGATGAAGGAAACACTGGTGTGCTTGAAAGAGCAGAGTTCGCGGCGGGTGGTGGCGACGTTTCTGGAGATTGTGCGGGAAAGTTTGCGGTGAAGTTGAGGGCCCCTTCGCGAGCAAGCCCGCTCCCACAGTTGACCGAGTTCTACCGATGGAACGCGGTCGAATGTGGGAGCGGGCTTGCTCGCGAAGGGGCCAACTAGATCTCAAGCCAACACCCTCTAAGGCGCCAACTCGAAAAACGCCTGAATCAACCGCAACTCCCGCCGCCGCTCCATGCACCCGATCACATGCCGGTTCACCAGCCCCTCGCCCTGGATCGGAATCGCGTGCACCCGCGGATCCCGGCTGACTTCCATCGACGACACCACCCCAACCCCCAACTCGGCCGCCACCGCTTCCGTCACCGCCTCACGGCTGTCCAGTTCCAGCAACACCCGGGGCTGCACGCCGGCCTGGGCGCAGGCATCGTCAAAGGTCCGCCGCGTAATCGAGCTGGGTTCACGCAACACCATGATCACCTGATCCAATTGCTCCAGCCGAATCCCCGCAGGCTCCGCCAGCCACGGATGCCCCGCGGGCACCAACGCGCAAATCCGTGACTCGATCAACGGCTGCAAGTGCAGGCCCTTGCGCGGCTCCACCTCGGTCAACACCGCCACGTCAGCCCGCTCCGACAACAGCGCCGCGAGGGTTTCCTGCGCATTGCCCAGGCGCAAATTGACAGTAATCCCCGGATACCGCTGCCGTAGGCTGGCCAGCATCGGCATGACCATGTGCGGCCCGTCCGCCGCCACTTCCAGGCGCCCGGTAAGTAATTGCCGGTTGGCCTCCAGCAACGTCTGCGCCTCTTCCACCAGGCCGAAGATCGCCCGGGTGATCGCCGCGAGTTTGGTGCCCTCCTCGGTCAACTCCACCCGCCGCGCGGTACGCCGCAGCAGCGCGATCTGGTAGTGCTCCTCCAGCGCCTTGATATGCCCGGTCACCGCCGGCTGGCTGATAAACAGGCGCTCGGCCGCCCGGGTAAAACTGCCCTCGCGGGCCACCGCATCAAACGCACGCAGTTGAAACAGGTTCATAGCTATCGGCCTCACTGATAGCTCGCATAACAACAAACAATTTGATTGATGACAAGCCAAACTGCAATTTAGGCGCCGTAACTTCATCCCAATGTTTTGCGAGGACACACGAATGAGCACTGCCGCGCCGATCCTGCTGACCCCGGGGCCCTTGACCACCTCGGCCCGCACCCGCCAGGCCATGATGGTCGACTGGGGTTCATGGGATGACCGCTTCAATCAACTGACCGCCAGTCTTTGCGAGCAACTGCTGGTGATCGTCAACGGCACCGCCAGCCACCATTGCGTGCCATTGCAAGGCAGCGGCACCTTTGCCGTGGAAGCGGCCATCGGCACCCTCGTGCCACGGGACGGCAAGGTGCTGGTGCTGATCAACGGCGCCTACGGCAAGCGCCTGGCGAAGATTTGCGAAGTGCTCGGCCGCGAGTTCAGTACCTTTGAAACTGCCGAGGACGAACCCACCACCGCCGCCGACGTCGACCGCCTGTTGCACGCCGACAGGGGCATCACCCACGTCGCACTGATCCATTGCGAAACCAGCACCGGGATTCTCAACCCGTTGCCCGAGATCGCCCAGGTCATCGCCCGCCACGGCAAGCGCCTGATTATCGACGCCATGAGCTCCTTCGGCGCGCTGCCGATCGACGCCCGCGAGGTGCCGTTCGACGCGCTGATCGCCGCCTCCGGCAAGTGCCTGGAAGGCGTACCGGGGATGGGTTTTGTGTTCGCTGAAAAGCAGGCGCTGGCTGCAGCCCAAGGCAACTGCCACTCCCTGGCGATGGACCTTTTCGACCAGCACAGCTACATGGCCAAGACCGGCCAATGGCGCTTCACACCGCCGACCCACGTGGTGGCGGCGCTGCACGAAGCGCTGCTGCAATACAACGAAGAAGGCGGCCTGCCCGCCCGGCACCAGCGCTACGCCGACAACTGCCAGGCATTGCTGGACGGCATGGCCGAACTGGGCCTGCGCAGCTTCCTGCCCGCCGCGATCCAGGCGCCGATCATCGTTACCTTCCACGCGCCGAAAGATCCGCGCTACCAGTTCAAGGAGTTCTACGAACGGGTCAAGGCCAAGGGCTTCATCCTTTATCCCGGCAAATTGACCCAGGTGGAAACCTTCCGCGTAGGCTGCATCGGCCATGTGAACCAGGCCGAGATGCAAGCCGCGGTCGCGGCGGTAGCCGAGGTGCTGCAAGAAATGAACGTGCTCGACATCTGACTGCCCACTACTCACAGGATCTGAACCATGAACTACGCAAACCCAACCCAGCTTCAAGCCGCGATCCTCGACTGGGCCGGCACCGTGGTCGATTTCGGCTCGTTCGCGCCCACGCAGATTTTTGTCGAAGCCTTCGCCGAGTTCGACGTGCAGGTCTCCATCGAAGAAGCCCGTGGCCCGATGGGCATGGGCAAGTGGGACCACATCCGCACCCTGTGCGACCAGCCGCAGGTGGCCGAGCGTTACCGCAAGGCCTTCGGCCGCACACCGACTGACGATGATGTGACCGCCATCTACCAGCGCTTCATGCCGCTGCAGATCGAGAAGATCGCCGAGCACTCGGCATTGATCCCCGGTGCCCTGGACACTATCGCCAACCTGCGCCAGCAAGGGATCAAGATCGGTTCGTGCTCCGGCTACCCCAAGCAGGTGATGGACAAGGTTGTCGAACTGGCTGCCACCAATGGCTATATCGCCGACCACGTGGTCGCCACCGACGAAGTACCCAACGGCCGACCATGGCCGGCCCAGGCCCTGGCCAACGTGATCGCCCTCGGGATCGATGACGTAGCGGCCTGCGTGAAGATCGACGACACCGTGCCGGGCATCCTCGAAGGCCGTCGCGCCGGGATGTGGACCGTGGCGCTGACCTGCTCGGGCAACGCCCTGGGCCTGACCTACGAGCAGTTCCGCGCCCTCGACGCCGGCACACTCGCCAGCGAACGCACGCGTATCCAGGCCATGTTCGAAGGCTCGCGCCCACACTACATGATCGACACCATAACCGACCTGCCTGCGGTGATCGCCGACATCAACCAGCGCCTGGCACGGGGTGAAATGCCGCAGGGCAACTGATCGAGATCAAAAGATCGCCTATACACCCTCCTCTCACGGGCAAACCTCGTAAAACAGGCTTACATTGAAAGGACTCCGTCGCAAAGAACGGAGGTTTGCCCTGATGAGTGAGGAAGAAAGCGATGCCCTGGAAAAATTCCGATACGCGTTACAGCACCATGTCGATTGCGTTGCACTGGCTGATGGTGGTGCTGCTGGCGGTGGTCTACGCCTGCATTGAGTTACGCGGGCAGTTTCCCAAAGGCAGCGGCGCACGTACGTTGATCGTGGAAATGCACTTCATGTTCGGCCTGACGGTGTTTGTGCTGGTGTGGCTACGGTTGTTCGCCCGCAGCCTGGGCGTGGCACCGAAGATCGTACCGGCCCCGCCGCAATGGCAAACCCTCCTCGCTACCCTGATGCACATGGCGCTGTACGCCTTGATGATCGGCATGCCCATCGCCGGCTGGCTGATCGTCAGCGCCGAGGGGCATTCGGTGATGTTCTACGGCATCGAGTTGCCGCCGCTGATTGCCGAGAACAAAGCGTTGGCCAAGGAAATTGAAAACTGGCACGTGCTGTTCGGCAAGATCGGCTACTGGCTGATCGGGCTGCATGCGTTGGCCGGATTGGCCCATCACTATGTGCTGCGAGACAACACTGCATTGAGAATGATGCCCGGCAAGAGAGGGAACCTTCAGTAAGCCCACGGATTGAATGTGGCAGCTGGCTTGTGGGGGAGCTGGCTTGCCTGCGATAGCATCACCTCGGTGCCACTGATACACCGCGGTGTCTGCATCGCAGGCAAGCCAGCTCCTACATTAACCGGGTGCAACAGGGAAACCCCGGCGGCCCTGCAGGCCACCGGTGTGGACGAAGATCAGGCGGGTGCCGGGGAAAAATCTCCCGGCTTCAATCTGCTGCTTCAACGCCAATAACGCCTTGCCGGTGTACAGCGGCTCCAGCGCCAGGCCACAGGCTTGCTCGGTAGCGTCGATAAAGGCCAGCAACTCCGGATCAACCTTGGCAAAGCCGCCCCGGCTGGCCTCCAGCAATTCATAACCCTGCTGCACAAGCGCCTGCACCTGTTGCGCCACCCCGTGGTCGTCGGGCACCGCCAGGGCGCCGTATACCGGATGCGCGCCCGCCTCCGCCAGCACCAATCCCGCCAATGTAGTACCGGTGCCTGCCGCCAGCCACCAACCGTGATAGTCCGTCCAGCCCAGGCCGTTTAATTGCGCCTGCGCCTGATTCACCAAAACCCCGCAACCCAACGCGCCCGCCAGGCCCCCGCCGCCTTCAGGTACCGGGTGCAGGTGCGGATACTGCTCGCGCCAGGGCAGCCAGAAGTCCGGCTCGTTGCGCGCGCGATAGCCGCCATACCCCAGCCAATGCAGTTGCATGCCGAAGGCCTTGAGGTCGAGCACCGTGGGAGTGTCTTGCGGATGGCCACGCAACAACCCAACGGTAGGAAAGCCGAAGCGTTTCCCGGCCGCCGCCAGTGCATGCAGGTGATTGGAGTAAGCGCCGCCCAGGCTGATGATCCCGCTGGCGCCCGCCGCCCGGCCTTGCGCCAGGTACTCGGTGAGCTTGAACCACTTGTTGCCGCTGATCAGCGGGTCGATGCGATCCAGGCGCAGCACGGCGACTTCCACCGGCCCCATCCAGTCAAGCTTCAGGGGTTCAAGGGGCGCGTGGGGGAGCCAGTCGAAAGGACCCATGAGGGCGGTTCTGCACAAGAAAAGGGGCGGTAGTCTACCACCGCCCCTTTTACGTGTTTACAGCTCGGCCGCCAGGCGCGAACCCTGGTTGATGGCGCGCTTGGCATCCAGCTCGGCCGCCACGTCCGCACCGCCGATCAGGTGCACGTTCTGCCCGGCCGCCACCAGGCCATCCTGCAATTCCCGCAGCGGGTCCTGCCCGGCGCAGATCACGATGTTGTCCACCGCCAGCACCTTCGGTTCACCCTCGGCGCCGATGCGGATGTGCAGGCCCTCATCGTCGATCTTCAGGTACTCGACGCTGTTGAGCATCTGCACCTGCTTGTTCTTCAAGCCGGTGCGGTGGATCCAGCCGGTGGTCTTGCCCAGGCCGTCACCGACCTTGGAGGTCTTGCGCTGCAACAGGAACACTTCACGCGCCGGCGCATGGCGCTCGGGCTTGATCCCGGCCACACCGCCGCGGGCTTCCAGGTGGGTGTCGATGCCCCACTCTTTCCAGAACGCCTCGCGGTCCAGGCTGGTGGACACGCCCTGGTGCACGAGGAATTCCGAGACGTCAAAACCGATACCGCCGGCACCGATCACCGCCACGCGATGACCCACCGGCTTACGCTCCAGGATCACGTCGAGGTAGCTCAATACCTTGGCGTTTTCCACACCGGGAATCGCCGGAATACGTGGCGCGATGCCGGTCGCGAGGATGATCTCGTCATAACCGCCCGCAACAAGCTGCTCAACGTCGACCCGGGTGTCCAGGCACAGTTCGACGTGAGTGGTCTGCAACTTGCGCTTGAAGTAGCGCAGGGTCTCGAAGAACTCTTCCTTGCCCGGCACGCGCTTGGCGATGTTGAACTGGCCGCCGATCTCGCTGGCCGAATCGAACAGCGTCACCTGATGCCCACGCTCGGCGGCGACGGTGGCGGCCGCCAGGCCCGCAGGACCGGCACCGACCACGGCGATTTTCTTGATCTGCTTGACCGGCAGGTAGTTGAGCTCGGTCTCGTAGCACGCACGCGGGTTGACCAGGCAGGTGGTCAGCTTGCCGCCGAAGGTGTGGTCCAGGCAGGCCTGGTTGCAGCCGATGCAGGTGTTGATCTCATCGGCGCGGCCTTCGGCAGCCTTGTTGACGAAGTCCGGGTCGGCGAGGAATGGGCGAGCCATCGAGACCATGTCGGCATCGCCTTCGACCAAAATCTGCTCGGCGATTTCCGGGGTGTTGATCCGGTTGGTGGTGATCAACGGAATCTGCACCGCACCGCGCAACTTCGCGGTGACCTTGCTGAACGCGCCACGCGGCACCTTGGTGGCGATGGTCGGGATCCGCGCTTCGTGCCAGCCGATGCCGGTGTTGATGATGGTTGCACCGGCCTGCTCGATGGCCTTGGCCAACTGCACGATTTCTTCCCAGGTGCTGCCGCCTTCCACCAGGTCGAGCATCGACAGGCGGAAGATGATGATGAAATTCGGGCCTACGGCTTCGCGCACCCGGCGCACGATTTCCACCGGCAGGCGCATGCGGTTTTCGTAGCTGCCACCCCAACGGTCGGTGCGGTGGTTGGTGTGGGCGGCGAGGAACTGGTTGATGAAGTAGCCTTCCGAACCCATGATTTCCACGCCGTCGTACTCGGCGACCTGGGCCAGCACCGAGCAGGTGACGAAATCATTGATCTGTTTTTCGATGCCTTCTTCGTCCAGCTCTTTGGGCTTGAACGGGTTGATCGGCGCCTGGATCGCGCTCGGTGCTACCTGCTTCGGGCTGTAGGCATAACGCCCGGCGTGGAGGATCTGCATGCAGATCTTGCCGCCCGCCTCGTGCACCGCCCGGGTGACGATCTTGTGCTTCTGCGCTTCTTCGTCGGTGGTCAGCTTGGCCGCACCGCCATACACCCCGCCTTCATCGTTGGGGCCAATGCCGCCGGTGACCATCAGGCCCACGCCGCCACGGGCACGTTCGGCAAAATAGGCCGCCATGCGCTCGAAGCCGCCGGGTTTTTCTTCAAGGCCGGTGTGCATCGAGCCCATCAGGGTACGGTTGCGCAGGGTGGTAAAACCCAGGTCCAACGGGGCCAGCAAGTGCGGGTAGGCAGCAGCGGTCATGGTACAGCTCCACAACGGATCATCACGGGACGTGGAGCGCTCGAATGGCACTCCATCGGTTTATGTCCCACAGACTAAGAGCCCGCCGGCTGGCGCTCAATGACCGTAAGTGACAACTTAATGATCAAAGTGCGCAGCAGAAAGCATGGCAGCGGTAATTTTCTCCTGTTTCTGCCCCTGCCCGATCATCCAGCGTTGAAACCCGCGGCACTGCTGTTTGTGCAGGGTATTGGGGTGCCAACTCAGGTAGTACGGCGCCGCCAGCGGCACGGCGAACCGCCAGGGAATCACCAGCCGACCGGCGCGCAGGTCTCCGGCGATCATTGAGAACTGCGCCAGCACGATGCCTTGCCGGTCGATGGCCGCCTGGATCGCGGTAATCGATGATGAATAATTGCGGCGGATCACGATGGGCTGGCCGGTTTGCCCTTCCAGCTCGCTGAACCATTGGGTCCACGAAGGCGGCGAATCGAATTTGGGCCGCGAGTCGATGCCGATCAGGCGGTAATCGAGCAAGTCCCGCGCGCACGCAACCCGTTCCAGCAACTGCGGTGAACAAGTGGGCACCACACAATCGCGGAACAGCGGCACGCTATGCCCCGCATGCTCGGGGTGCTCGCCATAACCGATGCGAAAGTCGGCACTTTCCTCCCCCGATGCATCATCGAGGGTGCTGTCGAGGTAGATGTCCAGGTCGGTTTCGTCCTGCCCCCACTCGTCGATCAGCGGCGACAGCCATTTGGTCATCAGCGAAGGCAGGCAACTGATATACAGGTTGTTGGGATTTTTCGCCCGCTCGGCCTCGGCCACCGCCAGCCTGAGTTCTTCGAACGCCGCGGTGCAGCGGGCGTGCAGGCGTTCGCCGACGCTGTTCAAGCGCAGGCGCTGGCCGTCCTTGAGCGTCAGCTTCATGCCCAGGGCATCTTCGAGCAGTTTCATTTGCTGGCTGACAGCGCCCACCGAGATCCCCAGGCGAATCGCCGCCTGGGACATACCGGCGCAGTGGCCCACCACTTCAAACACTTGCAACGCGCGCAACGGCGGTAAACGGCTCATGGGGGAATCTCGCGACTTCAGCAGTTTAGATTTTCTACTAAAAGTAACAGAAAACCTCATATTTTCTTCAGTCAGTGCAACCCGTAGAGTTAAACCACTTCCCACCCCATTGCGTTACGCCCTGCTGGAGTCGCTGATGAAAACCCTGCCTGAACAAATTACCCATGTCGTGTTAGGCGACAGAGAACCCAGCATCGAAGAGTTCGTGGCGATCGCCCGCTATTCGGCCACTGTTTCGTTTGCCGACAGTTACAAGAACCGGGTTAAAAAGTCCTGTGGGTTGATCGAGCGATTCCTCGATGAAAACCGTTTGGTGTACGGCGTGACCACCGGTTTTGGCGACAACGTGCGGCATGTGATCTCGCCGGAAAACGCCAAGGAACTGCAAGTCAACATCGTGCGTTCCCACGCTGTTTCCGTCGGCGAACCGCTGGTGCGTGAACAGGTGCGGGCGATCCAGTTGATGGTGTTGATCAGCCTGGGCAAAGGCTACTCCGGGGTGCGCCTGGAACTGCTGGAACTGATCGCCGGCCTGCTCAACCACGACGTGGTGCCCTTTGCGCCGGGCGAAGGCTCGGTGGGTTACCTCGCGGTAGAAGGCCACCTGGCCCTGGTGCTGCTCGGCGAAGGCCGCGCCAGCGTCAAGGGCGGTGCACTGGTGGATGGCGCAACCGCCCTGCAACAGGTCGGCCTGCAACCGACCGACCTGCAGTGCAAGGAAGGCCTGGCGATGTTGAACGGCACCACGTCGGTGACCGCCATCGCTACGCTGGCGCTGTACAACGCGATGCAGGCTGCCGACCTGGCGGACGTGGCGGCGGCCATGTCGCTGGAGGCGCTCAAGGGCACCATCCGCGCGTTCGACCCGCGCTACCACTCGATCAAGGCTCACCCCGCACAGGCCGCAACCGCCGCCAATATCAAGGCTATTCTGCACGACAGCCAGCTCATCGCAGACAACATCGATTACCGCCTGCAGGACGTCTACAGCCTGCGTGCCATCCCCCAAGTGCATGGTGCTTCCCGGCAGTTCATCAACTACGCGCGGGAAACCATCGAGCGCGAAATCAATTCTTCGGGCGACAACCCGGTGATTTTCCCGCTGGACGACGGTGACGGTATCGCGATTTCCGGTGCCAACTTCGACGGCACCTACATCGGGATTGCAGCCGACACACTGTGTGTGGCGCTGACCAACCTGGCGAAAATTTCCGAGCGCCGGACCGACCGCATGATCAACTCGCACTTCAGCGAAATGCCGGCCTTCCTGGTGCGCAACCCGGGCCTGAACAGCGGCTACATGATCGTCCAGTACACCGCCGCCGGGCTGTACGCCGAGATGAAAACCCTGTCGATGCCGTCGTCGATCGACAGCGTCTCGACCTGCGGCAACCAGGAAGACCCGGTCAGCCTGGCCTACAACGCGGTGATCAAGGCCTACAAAGTCTCGCAAAAACTCCAGTCGGTGGTGGCCATCGAAGTGCTGGTCGCATGCCAGGCCCTGGATTTCCACGATGTGAACAAGGCATCGACCGCGACCAAGGCGGTCTATGACCTGGTGCGCAGTGAAGTGCCGGTGGCGGATAACGACCGCGCGTTTTACGCTGACATGGCCAGTGTGATTGACCAGGTGCGCAGCGGGAAAATCAACGACCTGGTGGCCCATCACCTGAACTGACAACCACGCCGTCAAACGGCCTGCCCTCCTTTTCGGACGGCGGGCCTTTGCCATTTTTGGCGCAGACAAAGCGATACCCGGGGACTTTGCGAATGCTTCAACCCAAAGACGTTCTACACCTGCTCGATACCTGCTCCATTGCCTATGAATACGTGGAACACAGCGCCGTGCGCACCTGCGAAGAAGCCGACAAACTGGACATCGGGATCAGCGGGCAGGCGGTCAAGAACATCTTCCTGTGCGATGCCAAAGGCTTGAATCCCACCCTGGTGGTGCTCAAGAGCGAGCAGCGCCTGGACCTGCGTGCACTCTCGCAAACCCTCGGCCTCAAGAGCCTGAGATTCGCCTCGCCGCGCCGCCTGATGGAAACCCTGGGCGTGGAGCCGGGAGCGGTGTCATTGCTGGGGTTGTGCAATGACGTGCAGCGCGCCACCCAGGTTGTGATCGCCGAAGAGGTGTGGAACGGCGACAGGATTCTCTGCCATCCGCTGGTGAATACCGCGACCCTGTCGATCGCAGTCCGCGATATGGCGCGACTGCTTGAGCACCTGGGATTCACGCCAATACTCACCGCGAACCCTGCCCCCACGCCTGACACCTGACAGCGCACGGGCGGGTGCAAAACGCTACCTATCGACCCAAAACAGGGCGAAAAAACCGCGCACATTTTCTAACCACGTTTAATTTCCTTGAAAATCAACAGGTTATTTATTTTTAAAAGCTGGCAAATATTTTGCAATGACATGTATGTACATGTGGAGTCATGTGCAGACTGGAGAGCGAATCGGCCAGTCCCCAAACCTGTATGCGTTCGAGAAAAAAGTCCTAAGCCCACATCAAAACATTGGTAGGAAATAGAAATGACCGCTAAAAAATCGAATTGGTTAGGCTCTGTTGCTGTAGCGACCCTAGTGATGGCAAGTGCTTCCGGACTGCAGGCAAAGGACTGGACGTCCGTGAACATCGCGACCGAGGGCGCGTACGAGCCCTGGAACCTGACATTGCCAGGCGGGAAGATCAGTGGTTTCGAGCCTGAGCTGATGGACTACCTGTGCGCCAAGATGAAGCTGCAGTGCAAGATCACCGTGCAGAACTGGGATGGCATGATTGCCAGTCTCAACGCAGGGAAGTTTGATGTGTTGATGGATGCGATCGTTATCACTGACGACCGTAAGCAGGTCATGGATTTTTCGATTCCCTACGCGCAGACGCCGGCCAACTTTGTCGCGCAGGATGCGGCGTTGCTGCCGGGTAAAACCGGGGCGGCGAATGCGATTACGCTGAGTGCTGATCCGAAGGCGATTCACGATGCGATCGAGCCGTTGCGTCAGGCGCTGAAGGGTAAAACCATCGGGATCGCTTCAGGCATCATTTACACCAAGTTCATTGATGAGAACTTCAAGGACGTGGCGACGATTCGTGAGTACAACACGTCGGCCGATGCGATTCTTGATCTGCAATCGGGCCGTATTGACGCGATTTTTGATGACGTTACGTTCCTTGATTCGATCATGTCCAAGCCTGAGAACAAGGGGCTGGCGTATACCGGGCCGCAGATCAAAGGCCCTATCTGGGGTGATGGCGAGGGCCTGGGTTTTCGCAAGAGCGATCCGGAGTTGAAGGCCAAGTTTGATGCGGCGTTGAAAGAAGCGATTGCTGATGGGACTGTTAAGAAACTCAGCGAAAAATGGTTCAAGGTGGATTTGACGCCTAAGTCCTGAGGCGTTCCTGGTTGGGGTGGGGGCATATCCGTTATTTGGGTGATGGCTGATATCGGTTCCGCTCTTACAGCGGCTCACTTTTGAAAAGCGCAAAAGTAAGCAAAACGCTCTTGCCCCACCACTCGGCTCCTCGCTTAGGCTCGGAGTGCCCTCACTCCGGCTTTGGACCGTGGGCCGCCGTCATGGGCCA
>NZ_JACAPX010000061.1:28345-28524 GCF_013385435.1 Pseudomonas sp. F9001 | reverse complement strand
GCTCGACAGCTGCTACGGGCGGGGTGGCGCTGCTTTTCTGTAGGAGCTGGCTTGCCGGCGATGCAGACAACTCGGTTTTTCAGACACACCGAGGTGATGCCATCGCAGGCAAGCCAGCTCCCACATTTGAACCGTGCCCGCTTTAGCTTTTGATTTGGCTTTTAAACACTCAAGCCGGC
>NZ_JACAPX010000061.1:0-28162 GCF_013385435.1 Pseudomonas sp. F9001 | reverse complement strand
AACCATAAGTGGCCGTTACCTAGATAACGGATATACACCCAAACCCCAGCCATAAAAAAAGGCACGACCCTCACAGGTCGCACCCTCTTCACAAGCCCAAGAGCTGTCAGCTACCCAAAGCCTTGGAAGCCAACCAGAACAACCCGGCCGAAAGGCCCACAGTCGCCGGCAGCGTCAACACCCAAGCCATCAGAATGGTCTTGACGGTGCCACCTTGCAGCCCGCTCTTGTTCGCCACCATGGTCCCCGCCACACCCGAAGACAACACATGGGTCGTGGAAACCGGCAAGCTGAAGATATTGGCCAAGCCAATCATGCTGGCCGTGGTGATCTGCGCCGACATACCCTGGGCATACGTCATGCCCTGCTTGCCGATCTTCTCACCAATGGTCAGCACCACACGCTTCCAGCCCACCATGGTGCCCAGGCCCAAGGCCAGTGCCACCGCCAGGATCACCCAGAACGGCGCGTACTCGGTGGTCGCCGTCAGGTCCTTGCGCAACTTGTCCAGGTCCGACTTCTCACGCGCATCCAGGCCTGGCAACTTGCCCACCTTCTTCGCGGTGTCATCCAGGCACAACAGATAACGACGCACTTCAATCCGGTGCTCGGCGGTCAACGAATGGTAGTCAGAGACACCTTTCAAGGTCCCCAGCAGGGCGTTGATCGTCGGTTCAGTCTGCTGCGGATTGCACTGGAACTTGCCCGGCAAATCGTCTTTCACGCTTTTGCCCAGGGCCAGGAACTCACCGAGGGTTTCTTGATTGCGCTGGTAGAACTGATTCAAGTGCAGCGTGGCGTCGCGGGTGCGCTCGATCTGGTAAGTGGTGCTGCCCAGGTCCAGTACGAACTGCGCCGGCACGATACCGATCAGTACCAGCATGATCAGGCCAATACCTTTCTGCCCGTCGTTGGAGCCGTGCACGAAGCTCACGGCCATCGCCGAAATCACCAGGACCAGGCGGTTCCAGAACGGCGGGTGCTTCTTGTCGTCGAGCTTGCGGCGCTGATCCGGTGTCTTGTGCATCTTCGACAGCGGGCGCCACCATTTCAGGCCCAGCAGCACCAGGGCGGCAACCACGAAACCAGCCATCGGCGAGAACACCAGCGAAGCGCCGATATCGATCGCTTTCTGCCAGTTGACGCCGTCAGCCAGGGGAATGTCGTTGATCAGGGCGTTGGCCAGGCCGACACCGAGGATCGAACCGATCAGGGTGTGGGAACTGGACGCCGGGATCCCGAAATACCAGGTGCCGAGGTTCCAGGTGATCGCCGCTGCCAATAATGAGAAGACCATGGCCAGACCGTGGCCGGTGTTCACATTGATCAGCAACTCCACCGGCAGCAAGTGCACGATGGCATACGCAACACCGACCCCACCGAGCAACACGCCGAGGAAGTTGAACACCCCGGAGAAGAACACGGCCAGATGCGGAGGCATGGCTTTGGTATAGATGACTGTGGCAACCGCGTTAGCGGTGTCATGAAAGCCATTGATGAACTCGAAGGCGAGGACAAAGGCCAGGGCGAGCAACAGGCTCACTAGAACCCAAGCATCCAGTCCGCTGAATAAATCGATCATGAAGGTTTTCTGACCCGGTCGTAAGGGGGCGCGATTATGCCAGAAAACATCGGTAATCAATGCACTAGCTGCTCATCGGTAACATTCTTCAACGAAAAAAAATGGGGGGGAGGCGTGCATCCCGGTGTTTTCGGGGCTTTGGCAAGTGATTGATTTATATGGAGGATCCATCAAATTCGCGGGATAAAGCGCCGGAAGGGAATAACTGAAACAATCGTATGAAATTTCGCTAAGGCCACATAACGGGCTTCCCTCCACCAGCGTGGTACTGGCAGAGAGATGGCACCTTTGGAAGCTCAACCCGAAACGCTTATGGCTCTTCGGCTTTGAGGTCCTGTTCAATCTTTTGGATTTCCTGGGCAAAGGCCTGGTCGAGCAGGCTGGCTCGTTTGCGCCATGGCTTGCGTTCAGGTTCTGGCTGGGCGGCGTAGGTGGTGACTTCCCCGCCGTAAACATCCTTGTAACGTTGTTCCTGGCGCTCAAGTTCCGCGCGCAGTTCGTCTTTCGTCACATTGTTACCTAATTGAGTTGAGTTTGATTCCGGCGAAACGCGATGCCGGGAAGTCGCCCCCGGTATACCGTCAATCTGAAGATCAGCGTGGGAAGGTATACAGGAAAAACCACTTCTTTATTGCACGCGGCCACGATACCGGAGAAGAGCAGTTGTCGTAGCAACAGTTTTCTTGTCACAGCCACAAGCAGTTGGCAGGCATTCGAAATGTGTGTCAGGTACTTGCGGCGGAGCCTGCACGCAGCCGGTGCACGACTGGGTGAAATCTATCCTCGGGGTCAGGCGAGGCTGGCTCCTGCACAGGATGCATTATAGCCACGCGCTTGAATAACACTATCGCCAACAAGTTAAAAATCGTCAACTTTGTGTGAGGGTTTTGTTACGCAGGTGTGTGGGGTATTTGCTGAACTATTGGCGCCATAAATCGTGCAATGTTCTACAGGCGTTAATCAACCTTAACTTCTCTCGTACATCAGTCGATTCTGAAAGGCACTCAAATGGATGTAGAGGGGTTCCGGCACCGGTCGGCGGTGACAAATTGCGATAATCGAATGACCGTCCGATAATCGCCCAATGTTGGTTGCCCTGCCTTGTGCAGCCATTGCACGGCGGCTTGTAATAGCGGTCACCCTCCCGCAGCGGTTAAAAATAAGAGAAAGGACCCCAAATGAACGATCAATTGCGCAACTCCTTCGCATCAGTGGCGCCGCCGATCGTTGCGTCACCGGCCAAGCGCATCCAGGCGTTTACCGGTGATCCGGATTTCATGACCTCCCTGGCACGCGGCCTGGCCGTGGTGCAGGCATTCCAGGAGCGCAAGCGCCACCTGACCATCGCCCAGATCAGCCACCGCACGGAAATCCCCCGCGCTGCCGTACGCCGTTGCCTGCATACCCTGATCAAACTCGGCTACGCCACCACCGACGGGCGTACCTATTCGCTGTTGCCCAAGGTGCTGACCCTCGGCCACGCTTACCTGTCGTCCACGCCCCTGGCCGTTTCGGCGCAGCCTTACCTGGACCGCATGAGCGAGCAGCTCCACGAGGCGTGCAACATGGCAACCCTGGAAGGTGATGACATCCTCTACATTGCCCGCTCCGCCACCACCCAACGCCTGATTTCCGTCGACCTTTCCGTGGGCGGCCGTCTCCCGGCCTACTGCACCTCCATGGGCCGTATCCTGCTGGCGGCGCTGGATGACGCCTCGCTGCAGGACTACCTCGACCACGCCGACCTGCAAACCAAGACCAGCCGCACCCTCACCACCCCGCAAGCCTTGCTCGAATGCCTGCAGGAAGTGCGGCAGCAGGGCTGGTGCATTGTCGACCAGGAACTGGAGCAAGGGCTGCGTTCCATCGCCGTGCCGGTGTACGACGCTTCGGGCCAGGTCCTGGCGGCACTGAACGTCAGCACCCATGCCGGGCGGGTCAGCCGCAGCGAGCTGGAGCAGCGTTTCCTGCCGAGCATGCTCAGTGCCAGCCAGGAGCTGAGTGCGCAGCTGTTTGCGTAAGCTGTTCGGTGACCGCACAGATCCCGGCTGGATGAATTGACGGTGTTTCCCAAGGCTTATTAATGTGCGGCAGCGCTTCAAGGCGCCGCCCCAATAATAATGACGACTCAAGGTCGTTCGCCCGCCCATCGGTGTGGAAATAAAAATAATGAATCAGCCTTCACCTGCTGTCGGTACTTGCCTGGACGTTCAGTCCTTCATCAACGCCCAGCCGCTGTCGCGGTATCAGTGGCGAGTGGTGATCCTGTGTTTTCTCATCGTCTTCCTCGACGGCCTCGACACGGCCGCCATGGGCTTTATCGCCCCGGCGCTGTCCCAGGACTGGGGCATCGACCGCGCCAGCCTCGGCCCGGTGATGAGCGCCGCGTTGATCGGCATGGTCTTCGGCGCCCTGGGCTCCGGCCCACTCGCCGACCGCTTCGGGCGCAAGGTGGTGCTGGTGGGGGCGGTGCTGGTGTTTGGGGCCTTCAGCCTGGCCTCGGCCTACAGCAGCAACGTCGATCAACTGCTGATCCTGCGCTTCCTCACCGGTCTCGGCCTGGGCGCCGGCATGCCGAACGCCACGACACTGCTCTCCGAATACACCCCGGAACGCCATAAGTCCCTGCTGGTGACCAGCATGTTCTGCGGCTTCAACCTGGGCATGGCCGGTGGCGGGTTTATCTCGGCCAAGCTGATCCCGGCGTATGGCTGGCACAGCCTGCTGATGATCGGCGGCCTGTTGCCGCTGATCCTCGCGGTGGTGCTGCTGTTCTGGCTGCCGGAGTCGGCGCGTTACCTGGTGGTGCGCAATCGCGGCACCGACAAGGTGCGCAAGACCCTGGCGCCTATCGAGCCGGGCATCGTCGCCCAGGCCTCGAGCTTCAGCGTGCCCGAACAGAAAACCGTCAAGGCGCGCAACGTGTTCGCGGTGATCTTCTCCGGCACCTACAGCGCCGGCACCTTGCTGTTGTGGCTGACGTATTTCATGGGCCTGGTGATTGTTTACCTGCTGACCAGTTGGCTGCCGACCCTGATGCGCGACAGCGGCGCCAGCATGGAACAGGCCGCGTTTATCGGTGCGTTGTTCCAGTTTGGCGGCGTATTGAGTGCGGTCGGCGTGGGCTGGGCGATGGACCGGTTCAATCCGCACAAGGTCATCGGCACTTTCTACCTGCTGGCCGGGGTGTTTGCCTACGCGGTGGGGCAGAGCCTGGGCAATATCACGCTGCTGGCGACTCTGGTGTTGATTGCCGGCATGTGTGTCAACGGTGCGCAGTCGGCGATGCCGTCGCTGGCCGCACGTTTCTACCCGACCCAGGGCCGCGCCACGGGCGTGTCGTGGATGCTCGGCATCGGCCGCTTTGGCGCGATCCTCGGGGCGTGGATGGGCGCGACCTTGCTGGGCCTGGGCTGGAACTTCGAACAGGTGCTGACCGCCCTGGTGATCCCGGCGGCATTGGCCACCACCGCGGTGGTGATCAAGGGCAGGGTCAGCCATGCCGACGCTACCTGAAACGGACCGATAGCAAGACAACAATCCGTTCGATAATCGAACACTCAGTCGATTATCGGATTGTTTGGCCCCGACCCCCGGCTTAATCTTCAAGCACTTCGGCGCTGCCTCCAGCGCCTTTTTCGATCAATACCGGGAGCCCACCCCATGGCTGAAATCCTTTCGCTGGCTGATGCGGTAAAGCAGTTCGTGAATGACGGCGACACCGTTGCACTCGAAGGCTTTACTCACCTGATCCCTACGGCGGCAGGTCATGAAATCATTCGTCAGGGCAAGAAAGACCTGACGCTGGTGCGCATGACGCCTGACCTGATCTACGACCAGTTGATCGGTGCCGGCTGTGCACGCAAGCTGATTTTCTCCTGGGGCGGCAACCCGGGCGTGGGTTCCCTGCATCGCCTGCGGGACGCCGTTGAAAAGCAATGGCCGCAACCGCTGGAGATCGAAGAGCACAGCCACGCCGACCTGGCCAATGCCTACGTCGCCGGTGCCTCCGGCCTGCCATTCGCGGTGTTGCGCGCCTACGCCGGTTCCGACCTGCCCAAGGTCAACCCGCTGATCAAGACCGTGACCTGCCCCTTCACCGGCGAAGTGCTGGCGGCCGTGCCGTCGGTGCGCCCGGACATCACCGTGATCCACGCGCAAAAGGCTGACCGCAAGGGCAACGTGCTGCTGTGGGGCATCCTCGGGGTGCAGAAGGAAGCGGCCCTGGCGGCCAAGCGCTGCATCGTTACCGTTGAAGAAATCGTCGACGACCTCAACGCGCCGATGAACGCCTGCGTGCTGCCGACCTGGGCCCTGACTGCCGTGTGCCATGTGCCGGGTGGCGCGCATCCGTCCTACGCCCACGGTTACACCGAGCGTGACAACCGTTTCTACCAGGCCTGGGACCCCATCGCCCGGGACCGTGAGACGTTTACTGCGTGGATCAACGAATACATCCACGGCACCGCCAATTTCAGTGAATTCCAGGCCAAGCTGGCCACCGCGCAGGAGGCCAAATAATGGCTTACTCGACCAACGAAATGATGACCGTCGCCGCCGCGCGCCGCCTGAAGAACGGTTCGGTGTGCTTCGTCGGCATCGGCCTTCCCTCCAAGGCTGCCAACCTGGCGCGCCTGACGTCGTCGCCGGATGTGGTGCTGATCTACGAGTCCGGCCCGATTGGCGCCAAGCCTTCGGTGCTGCCGCTGTCCATCGGTGACGGCGAGCTGGCTGAAACCGCTGACACCGTGGTGCCGACCGGTGAGATTTTTCGCTACTGGCTGCAGGGCGGGCGCATTGACGTCGGCTTCCTCGGCGCGGCCCAGGTCGACCGTTTCGGCAATATCAACACCACCGTGGTCGGTGACTACCACCAGCCCAAAGTGCGCCTGCCAGGTGCCGGTGGCGCACCGGAGATCGCCGGCTCCGCGAAGAGCGTGCTGATCATCCTCAAGCAGTCGGCCCGCTCGTTTGTCGACAAGCTGGACTTCATCACTTCGGTCGGCCACGGCGAAGGCGGTGACTCGCGCAAACGCCTGGGTCTGCCAGGCGCCGGTCCTGTAGGGATTATTACCGACCTGTGCATCATGGAGCCGGAGGAGGGCAGCCACGAATTTGTCGTCACCGCCCTGCACCCCGGCGTGACCCGTGAGCAAGTAGTGGCCGCCACCGGTTGGGCGATTCGTTTTGCCGACCAGGTGACCACCAGCGCCGAACCCACCGAGATTGAACTGACTGCCCTGCGCGACCTTGAGGCACGCACCGCTGCCGCCCACGGCCAAGCCCCCGGAGAAGCCTGATGCGCGACGTATTTATCTGTGACGCCATTCGTACCCCCATCGGCCGTTTTGGCGGTGGCTTGTCCACCGTGCGCGCCGATGACCTGGCGGCACTGCCGATCAAGGCGCTGATGGAGCGCAACCCGTCGGTGGAGTGGAGCGCTGTGGACGAAGTGTTCCTCGGCTGCGCCAACCAGGCCGGCGAAGACAACCGCAACGTGGCGCGCATGGCGGCATTGCTGGCCGGCCTGCCGGAGAGCATCCCCGGCGTCACCCTGAACCGCCTGTGCGCTTCGGGCATGGACGCGATCGGCACGGCCTTCCGCGCCATCGCCAGCGGCGAGATGGAACTGGCGATTGCCGGTGGCGTCGAGTCGATGTCCCGCGCGCCGTTCGTGATGGGCAAGGCCGATGCGGCGTTCTCGCGCAACATGAAGCTGGAAGACACCACCATCGGCTGGCGCTTTATCAATCCGTTGATGAAGGCCCAGTACGGCGTCGACCCGATGCCGCAAACCGCTGACAACGTGGCCGACGACTATAAAGTCTCCCGCGCCGACCAGGACGCCTTCGCCCTGCGCAGCCAACAACGTACGGCCGCTGCACAGGCCGCCGGTTTCTTCGCCGAAGAAATCGTACCGGTGCGCGTCGCCCACAAAAAAGGCGAAACCGTGGTCGAGCACGACGAGCATCCACGGGCCGATACCACCCTGGAAGCGCTGGCCAAACTCAAGCCGGTCAATGGTCCGGAAAAGACCGTCACCGCAGGCAACGCCTCTGGTGTGAACGATGGTGCCGCTGCGCTGATTCTGGCCTCTGCTGAAGCCGTCAAAAAACACGGCCTGACCGCCCGCGCCCGGGTGCTGGGCATGGCCAGCGCCGGTGTGGCGCCGCGTGTGATGGGCATCGGCCCGGTGCCGGCGGTGCGCAAACTGGTGGAGCGCCTGGGCCTGGCGGTAACTGATTTCGATGTGATCGAACTCAACGAAGCCTTCGCCAGCCAGGGCCTGGCCGTGCTGCGCGAGCTGGGGATTGCCGACGACGCACCGCAGGTCAACCCGAACGGCGGCGCGATTGCCCTTGGCCATCCGCTGGGCATGAGCGGTGCGCGCCTGGTACTGACCGCGCTGCATCAGCTGGAAAAAAACGGTGGCAGCAAAGGCCTGGCGACGATGTGCGTCGGTGTGGGCCAAGGCCTGGCCCTGGCGATCGAACGCGTTTGAGACCCACAAGAATAAAGAGGATTGCTCCATGAGTGACAAGCCCGGATACCGGCGCCCGCAAGCGGGTACTCAGCCTGATTACCTGCACCCGGCCTACCAGTCGACGAACCTGCGTTCGCCGTCCAAGCCGTTGGTGTTCCTGCCCCATTCCCTGTCGGAAATCACCGGCCCGACCATCGGCGCCGAGCGCGTCAACGAGAAGGACAACGACCTGACCGCCCAGCACGAAGGCGAGCCCCAGGGCGAACGCATCATCATTCACGGGCGCGTGCTGGATGAAAACGGCCTGCCCGTTCCCGGCATCCTCGTGGAAATCTGGCAGGCCAACGCTGCCGGCCGCTACAACCACAAGCGCGACCAGCACGACGCACCGCTGGACCCGAACTTCACCGGCACCGGGCGTACCGTCACCGATGCCGACGGCTGGTACCAGTTCCAGACCATCAAGCCCGGCGCCTACCCGTGGGGCAATCACCACAACGCGTGGCGCCCGGCGCACATCCACTTCTCGCTGTTCGGCCCGAGTGTGCTGACGCGGTTGGTGACGCAGATGTATTTCCCCGGTGACCCGCTGCTGGCCTACGACCCGATCTACAACTGCGTCCCGGACACGTCCGCCAAGGAACGCCTGATCGCCTCGTTCGATCTGGAAAAAACCATTCCGCACTATGCCCTCGGCTACCGCTGGGACATCGTCCTGCGCGGCCGCGACGCCACGCCGATGGAGAAATGAGATGAGCCTCAACGCGACTACTTCCCACACCGTCGGGCCGTATTACCACATCGGCCTGACCTGGCTGAACCGCGAAGACCTGACCGTTGCGGCCACCCTCGGCGAGCGCGTGGCGATCACCGGGCAGGTGGTGGATGGCAATGGCGATGTGGTCAACGACGCCATGCTGGAAGTCTGGCAGGCCAATGCGGCCGGCAAGTACGACCATCCCGAGGATGAGCAGGACAAACCGGTGGACCCGAACTTCGAAGGCTTTGGCCGGGTGCCGGTGGACGCTGAAGGGCGTTTTCGCTTTACCACCATCAAGCCGGGCAGTGTGCCGGGGTTGAAGGGCACGACCCAGGCGCCGCACCTGGTGGTGCTGGTGTTTGCCCGTGGGCTGGTGAAGCACCTGCTGACGCGGATTTACTTTGACGGTGAAGCGGCGAATGGGGATGACGCGCTGCTGGCGTGTGTGCCGCAGGAGCGCCGCCGCACGTTGATCGCCAAGGCGGATGCTGCGGGTGTGTATCAGTGGAATGTGATTTTGCAGGGCACAGACGAAGAGACGGTGTTCTTCGATTATTGAGTGGGCTGCGGATCTATAGCAGGCAAGCCAGCTCCCACAGGGGAATGCATTCCAAATGTGGGAGCCGGGCTTGCCCGCGATGAGGCCGGCCCAGGCAACAAATATCCAAAAGTCTGCTTGCGGAACATGGTTGTTGCAAAGTATGTCTAGGCTATAACCGTTCCCACTGAGTGAAAAAACATGACAACAAAAACCAGCCACTACACCGGAGAAGAACGCAGCAAAAGGATTTTTGCGATTGTCGGTGCCTCTTCCGGCAACCTCGTCGAATGGTTCGACTTCTACGTCTATGCCTTCTGCGCCATCTATTTCGCCCCGGCGTTTTTCCCGTCGGACGACCCCACCGTGCAACTGCTGAACACCGCCGGCGTGTTCGCCGCCGGCTTCCTGATGCGCCCCATCGGCGGCTGGCTGTTCGGCCGGGTGGCGGATAAACACGGTCGCAAGAATTCCATGATGATCTCGGTGCTGATGATGTGCGCCGGTTCCCTGGTCATCGCCTTTTTGCCCACCTACAAAGACATCGGCGCCTGGGCCCCGGCCCTGCTGTTGGTCGCCCGGTTGTTCCAGGGCCTGTCGGTCGGCGGCGAATACGGCACCACCGCCACCTACATGAGTGAAGTCGCCCTCAAGGGCCAGCGCGGGTTCTTCGCCTCGTTCCAGTACGTGACCCTGATCGGCGGGCAACTGCTGGCGGTGTTGGTGGTGGTGATCCTGCAACAGATCCTCACCGAAGAAGAACTGCGGGCCTGGGGCTGGCGCATTCCGTTTGTGATCGGCGCCATTGCGGCGGTGATCTCCCTGCTGCTGCGTCGCACCCTGAAAGAAACCACCAGCAAGGAAATGCGTGAAGACAAGGACGCCGGCAGCATTGCCGCGCTGTTCCGCGATCACAAGGCGGCGTTTATCACCGTGCTCGGCTACACCGCCGGCGGCTCGCTGATTTTCTACACGTTCACCACCTACATGCAGAAGTACCTGGTGAACACCGCCGGGATGCACGCCAAGACCGCCAGCTACATCATGACCGGCGCGCTGTTCTTCTACATGTGCATGCAGCCGGTGTTCGGCATGCTGGCGGACAAGATTGGCCGCCGTAACTCGATGCTGTGGTTCGGCGCCCTGGGCACGCTGTGCACTGTACCAATCCTGTTGACCCTGAAAACCGTCAGCAGCCCGTTCCTGGCTTTTGTGCTGATCACCCTGGCCCTGGCCATCGTGAGCTTCTACACCTCCATCAGCGGCCTGGTGAAAGCCGAAATGTTCCCGCCACAAGTACGCGCACTGGGCGTGGGCCTGGCGTATGCGGTGGCGAACGCGATCTTCGGTGGTTCGGCGGAATATGTGGCCTTGGGGCTCAAGTCCATGGGCATGGAGAACACCTTCTACTGGTACGTCACGGCGATGATGGCGGTGGCGTTCCTGTTCAGCTTGCGCCTGCCCAAAGAGGCGGCGTATTTGCACCACGATCTGTAACCGGCTGGCGCATGCCCGTTGCCGGGTATGCGCCACCTAGGGATGTGTTATGACGATGCGCACGAGCAACCAACTGTTCGACGCCTACTTCACCGCCAACGGCATGGCCGAAGTGTTCTGCGACCAGGGGCGTTTGCAGGGCATGCTGGATTTCGAAGCGGCGCTGGCCCGGGCTGAGGCTCAGGTCGGGTTGATCCCGCAAGCGGCCGTCGCGCCCATTGCCCAGGCGTGCCTGGCTTCTCTCTACGACGTGGATGCCCTCGGCGAGGCGATTGCCACGGCGGGCAATTCGGCGATTCCGTTGGTCAAGGCCCTCGGCAAGTTGATCGCCAGCGAAGATGCCGGCGCCGAACGTTATGTGCATCTGGGCGCTACCAGCCAGGATGTGATGGACACCGGCCTGGTGCTGCAACTGCGCAGTGCGGTCGAGCTGATCGAACATGATCTGGCGCGGTTGGGTGACATTCTTGCCGCCCAGGCCCAGCGTTACGGGACAACTCCTTTGGCGGGCCGGACCTGGTTGCAACATGCAACGCCGGTCACGCTGGGCATGAAGATCGCCGGTTGGCTCGGCGCAGTCACCCGCAACCGGCAACGTCTCAGTGAGCTCAAGCCGCGTTTGCTGGTGCTGCAATTTGGCGGTGCTTCCGGAACCCTGGCGGCCCTCGGCGAACAGGCGATGCCGGTGGCGCAAGCACTGGCCGCCGAGTTGCAGTTGGGCCTGCCGGAGCAACCCTGGCACACCCAGCGCGATCGCCTGGTGGAGTTTGTCTCGGTGCTCGGTTTGATCGCTGGCAGCCTCGGCAAGCTGGGCCGCGACATCAGCCTGCTGATGCAGACCGAAGCGGCGGAAGTGTTTGAGCCGTCGGCCCCCGGCAAGGGCGGCTCTTCGACCATGCCCCACAAGCGCAACCCGGTGGGCGCTGCCGTGCTGATCAGCGCTGCAACGCGAGTGCCCGGCCTGGTGGCAACGATGTTCAGCGCGATGCCCCAGGAACACGAACGCAGCCTGGGCCTGTGGCACGCCGAATGGGAAACCCTGCCGGAGATTTGCCGGCTGGTATCCGGTGCGTTGCATCAGGCGCTGCTGGTCAGCGAAGGCCTGGAAGTCGACCCCCGGCGCATGGTCCAAAACCTTGATCTGACCCAGGGCCTGGTACTGGCCGAAGCGGTCAGCATCGTCCTCGCCCAGCGCCTGGGCCGCGAAACCGCGCACCATCTGCTGGAACAATGCTGCAAACGCGCCGTCGCCGATGGGCGCCACCTGCGGGCGGTGCTGGGGGATGAACCCCAAGTGACTGCCGAGCTTTCGGCGGCCGAACTCGATCGCCTGCTGGACCCGGCGCACTACCTGGGCCAGGCGCACACCTGGGTCACCCGGGCCGTGGCCGAACATTTTGCTTTGACTGCCTGAGGAGGCTGCTGTGGGATTTGTACAACTCGCCGATGGCGAACTGAACTACCAACTCGATGGCCCCGAAGATGCACCGGTACTGGTGCTGTCCAACTCCCTGGGCACCGACCTGCATATGTGGGACATCCAGATCGAGGCGTTCACCCAGTACTTCCGGGTGCTGCGTTTCGACACCCGCGGCCATGGCAAGTCGCTGGTCACCGAAGGTCCCTACAGCATCGAGCAGTTGGGCCGTGACGTGTTGGCGCTGCTGGATGCGTTGCAGATCGAGCGCGCGCATTTCTGCGGGTTGTCCATGGGCGGCCTGATCGGCCAGTGGCTGGGGATCAACGCGGGTGAGCGTTTGCGCCGGCTGGTGGTGTGCAACACCGCCGCGAAGATCGGCACGCCCGAGATCTGGAACCCGCGGATCGAGATGGTCCTGCGCGACGGTGCGGCCGCGATGGTTGCCCTGCGTGATGCGTCAATTGCCCGCTGGTTCACCGCCGACTTCGCCGAGGCTCATCCTGACCAGGCCAAGCTGATCACCGATATGCTGGCGGCGACTGATCCCCAGGGTTATGCCGCAAACTGCGCGGCCGTGCGCGACGCGGATTTCCGCGAGCAACTGGCGTCGATCAAGGTGCCGACCCTGGTGATCGCAGGCAGCGAAGATGCGGTGACGCCGCCGGCGGGTGGGCACTTTATCCAGGCGCATGTGCAGGGCGCCGAGTATGCCGAGTTCTATGCCGCGCACTTGTCCAACGTGCAAGCCGGTGCGGCGTTCAGCGACCGTGTGCTGGAATTTCTGCTATCGCGCTGAGTATCGCTGAACCCTGTGGCGAGGGAGCTTGCTCCCGTTGGGCTGCGTAGCAGCCCCTGAGCAGCCGCAACCCAACTATTTGTAAAACCCTGCAGCGGCCTCACTGGGGCCGCTGCGCGACCCAACGGGAGCAAGCTCCCTCGCCACAGGTATGTGCCTGTCGTCACCGTTGCATGAGGAGCGTTTTGTGGACGAGAAACAACGTTATGCCGAAGGCCTGCAAGTGCGCCGCGAAGTGCTGGGCGACGCCCACGTCGACCGCAGCCTCAACGCCCTGACCGAGTTCAACAGCGAGTTCCAGGAAATGATAACCCGCCACGCCTGGGGTGATATCTGGACCCGCCCGGGGCTGCCGCGGCATACCCGCAGCCTGATCACCATCGCCATGCTCATCGGCATGAACCGCAGCGAAGAGCTGAAGCTGCACCTGCGAGCCGCCGCGAGCAACGGTGTGACCCGCGCCGAGATCAAGGAAGTGCTGATGCAGAGCGCGATCTATTGCGGGATCCCGGCGGCGAATGCGACGTTTCACTTGGCCGAGTCGGTGTGGGATGAGTTGGGGGTAGAGTCGCGCGTCTAGTGCGAGTCAGCGTCCCACACCCAATTCCACACACCTGGCAGGTGCACCACTTCGTCGGCGCTTTTTACCGTGCGGGCCATGGCGGCTCGCTGCAAGGTTGCCCGGTCGGTGTAGAAAGGCTGTGTGGCGAGGGGCACGCCATTGATATGGGCGCTGTCCAGCAGGATTTGCAGGTATTCCTTCAAGTGCCAGGCGGTGTAGCGGTTGATATCGTGGAAGGTCACCACCACCGGGATCACGCCGTCCACCGTCGGTAATTCGCCTTTGGCGATGCGCTCACGCACCACCGAGAGTTGGCGTATCAGGTTTTCCCGTCGACGCGGGCTGCCGTTGAACACCCAGATCACCCCATCGTTTGCACTCAGGTCGGTCAGCAACACATGCATGCCGTGTTGCTGATAGGCGGCGAAGGTGCGCTTGTCGTAGTTCCAGAACGGCGGGCGTACCAGTGTGGGCGGTTGGCCGGTGATGGCGGTGAGGGTCGACGAACCCAGGCTGAGGTAGTGCTCCAGTTCAGCCGGATTCTGCAAGCGATGGTTGCTGTGCCACGGGGTCGCGGTGTGGAAGCCCAGGATATGGCCGGCCGCGTATTCACGCTCCATGGTCTTGTAGCCCCGGGGGTTGCCGCCGGAGCGGGGCGCCTCGGTCTGCAGGAAGAACACCGCCTTGATCCCCGGCTGTATCGGGTTGTTCGCCAGGTCCGCCATCACCGAACGGCTGGGGTTCATGAAGCCCGAGGCGCTGGGGCCGTCATCGAAGGTCAGCAAAAAACGGATCGGCGCCTCGGTTTTCAGGCGTTGTTCGGTTTGCGGTGTCAGCGCCAGAGGCGGGCCGATGCAACCGCTGAGGCTCAGGGCCAGGGCTAGTGCGGCCGATACGGTGGCGAAGTGTTTCATGGCGGACTCGAATGACATTGGCTGCTGGGGCGGGTCATCCATGACACGCGCGCACCATACAACAAGACTGTCGAGGCTTTACAGCAGGCTTATCGGGTAACTGACGATCAACCGGTTTTCATCAAACTCGTTGTTGTTGTAGTCCCGGCGCATGCTGGAGTTACGCCAGCGCACATTGAGATTCTTCAGCGCTCCGCTCTGCACCACGTAGGCCACTTCACTTTCCCGTCCCCATTCCTTGCCATCGGTCACCGTGCCGCTGTGTACGTTGCTGCCACTGATGTAGCGGTTCATCAGCGTGAGGCCCGGAATACCCAGGGCGGCGAAGTTATAGTCATGGCGTACCTGCCAGGATTTTTCCTGGGCGTTGTCGTAGCTGGCGTTGTAGCTGTCGTTGGCCAGGGTGCCGCCGCTGGTGCCGTTGACGCGCATCCAGGCGCTGTTGCCGGTGAGTTTTTGCAGGCCGACGTAGAACGTGTTGCCGCCGTATCGGGCCGAGAACAGTCCGGACCAGGTCTTGTTGTCGAGGTCACCGGCGCGGGCGCTGCCGTCGTCCTTGCCATAGAAGAACCCGAGGTTGGCGCCCAGGGTCCAGTCGCCCACCGGTTGGCTGTGGATCAGGTTGAGGTATTGCTGGCTGTAGATGTCCTTGAGTTGGGCGTTCCACACACCGATCTGGGTGCGTTTGTCGTTGAAGGCATATTCGCCGCCCTGGAAGTTGAAGCGGTCGGAGGTGAACGCGGTTTTCCCGAACATGGACATGTCGGTCATGCTGCTGTCGTCCCGTGGGCTGTTGGCGCGGAACTGGCCGCCGTACAGGGTCAGGCCGTCGATTTCCTTGGAGGTGATTTGCCCGCCGCGCAGGGTTTGCGGGAGCGAGCGGCCATCGTCCGAACGCAGGATCGGCAGCACCGGCATCCATTCGCCGACTTTCACTTCTGTCTTTGAAACCCGTGCCTTGAACGCCACGCCCAGACGCCCGAATTCATCCGCCGGGCGGCCATCGTGGTCCAGCGGCAACAGCTGGGTGCCACCCGTGCCGCGTCCGCCATCGAGCTTCAATGAGTACAGGCCCAGTACATCCACGCCGAAACCGACGGTGCCCTGGGTGAAGCCGGATTTGGCGTCGAGGATGAAACTTTGCGTCCACTCCTGTGCGCCGCCCTGGGTCTTGCTGGGGTTGGTGTAGTTGCGGTTGAAGAAGAAATTACGCAGGTTTAGGTTGGCGCTGGCGTCTTCCAGGAAGCCGTGTTCTTCAGCGACAACGGGGAGGGCAATGCTGGCGACAGCGGTTGCCAGCAAAAGCCGGCGCGGGTCGAAAGTGCTCATGGTGTCAGACCTGTTGTTATTGGGGTTATGCAGGTGGCGGCCATGGTGCGGGGCGGTGCGGGGGCGATGAAAGTGGGGGAGAGCGGGTTGTGGGCGATGATCGAACGCAAAGTCATGGGCGTAAAAAAACCGCTTCCTGGGCGGGAAGCGGTTTTTGTTTACTGCGCCACTATCAGAACAACTTCAAGGGCGGTGCTTCTTCTTTCAACGGTTCGTTCTTCGCGGTCTGTTCGTTCCAGCCACCACCGAGGGCCTTGTACAGGTTGACCTCGCTATTGAGCTGCGCCAGGCGGTCGGTGATCAGCGATTGCTGGGCACTGAACAGTTGGCGCTGGGCGTCGAGGAACGTCAGGTTGCTGTCGACACCAATACGGTAGCGACGCTCGGCCAGGCGGTAGTAATCCTGGTTGGCCGCGACGAAGCCACGTTGGGCGTCCAGTTGCTGCTTGTAGGTCTCGCGGGCGGCGAGGCCGTCGGAGACTTCCTGGAAGCCGGTCTGGATGGCTTTCTCGTAGTTGGCGACGTTGATCTCTTTCTGGATTTTCGAGTAATCCAGGCTGGCGCGCAGGCTGCCGGCGTTGAAGATCGGGATGTTGATCTGCGGTGCAAACGACCAGGTACCCGAACCGCCCTTGAACAGGCCGCCCAGGGTCGGGCTCGCGGTGCCGGCGCTGGCGGTCAGGGTGATGCTCGGGAAGAACGCAGCGCGTGCCGCACCGATGTTGGCGTTGGCCGCCTTGAGGTTGTACTCGGCCTGCAGGATGTCGGGACGACGTTGCAGCAGGTCCGATGGCAGGCCGGCCGGTACTTCGCTCAACAGGTCATCAGCCAATGGCCGGCTGACGATGTTCGCCGGCAGGCCGGTACCCAGCAGCAGGGTCAGGTTGTTTTCGTCCTGGGCCACCTGGCGGGTATAACGCGCCAGTGCAACCCGGGCGTTTTCCACCGAGGTACGGGCCTGGCTCAGGTCCAGGGCCGAAGCCACGCCGACTTCATTGCTGCGCGAGGTCAGTTTGAAGCTCTGCTCGTACGCGCCCAGGGTGTCCTGGGTGAGCTTGAGCAGCTCCTTGTCGGCCTGCCAGGTCAGGTAGGCGTTGGCCACGCTGGCCACCAGGCTGATCTGGGTGGTGCGACGCGCTTCTTCGGTCGCGAAGTATTGTTGCAGCGCTTGTTCGCTCAGGCTGCGTACGCGGCCGAACAGGTCCAGCTCATAAGAACTGATCCCGAGGCCCGCCGAGTATTGGCTGGTGATGCCCGCTTCGCCGGTCTGCGACAGCTTGGCCGGGGTGCGCGTACGGCTGCCGCTGCCCGTGGCCGAAACCGCCGGGAACAGGTCGGCGCGCTGGATCTGGTACTGCGCGGCATACGCATCGATGTTCAGGGCCGCGACACGCAGGTCGCGGTTGTTCACCAGGGCGGTCTGGATCAGCTGTTGCAGGGCAGGGTCATGGAAAAACTGCTTCCAGCCCTGCTCGGCAGCCGCCTGGCCCGGCGCCTGGGCCGACGAATACGCCGGCCCCTGCGGGAACTGCGCGGCTACCGGCGCTTCAGGGCGCTGGTAGTCCGGGATCAGCGAGCAGCCACTGAGCACGAATGCCGTGACAGCTAAGGAAAGTAGCGACTTGCTCATTGGCCAGCCTCTTTAGGAGTTTGCTTGGGTTCAGTCTTTTTACGCTCGCCAGCGGAGGACACGGTTGCGAAGAACAGGGGTACCCAGAAGATCGCGAGGACCGTGGCGGTGATCATACCGCCAATTACGCCCGTACCGATGGCGTGCTGGCTACCTGAGCCGGCACCGGTGGAAATTGCCAGGGGCAGTACGCCGAGCATGAACGCCATGGACGTCATGATGATCGGTCGCAGACGCATGCGGGATGCCTCGATGGCCGACTCGACAATGCCTTTGCCCTGCTCGTGGAGCTCCTTGGCGAACTCCACGATCAGGATGGCGTTTTTCGCTGCCAGGCCCACCGTCACCAACAGGCCCACCTGGAAGAACACGTCGTTGGACAGTCCCCGCAGGCTGGTGGCGATCAACGCACCGATCACACCCAGCGGTACAACCAGAATCACCGCAATCGGGATCGACCAGCTTTCGTACAGTGCCGCGAGGCAGAGGAACACCACCAGCAGCGACAGGGCGTACAGCGCAGGTGCCTGGGAGCCGGACAGACGTTCTTCGTACGACAGGCCGGTCCAGGAGTAACCAACGCCAGCCGGCAGGTCCTTGGCAATGCGTTCGACTTCCGCCATCGCATCACCGGTACTGTAGCCAGGTGCCGGGGTACCGAGGATTTCCATCGCCGCTACACCGTTATAGCGCGAGAGTTTCGGCGAACCGAAGATCCACTTGCCCGAAGAGATGGCCGACAGCGGCACCATCTTCCCGGACGTGCTGCGCACGTACCATTTGCTCAGGTCTTCCGGAGACATCCGGCTGGCGGCGTCACCCTGTACATACACCTTCTTCACACGACCACGGTCGATGAAGTCGTTGATGTAGCTGCCACCCAAGGCGATTGCCAGGGTCTGCTGGATGTCTGCCAGGCTGATGCCCTGGGCACTGGCCTTCTCGTCGTCAACGGTCAGCTCGTACTGCGGCTCATCGTTCACGCCGTTGGGGCGCACGCCCGCCAGGATCTTGCTTTGTGCCGCGGCACCCAGGAACTGGTTACGCGCATCCATCAGCTTCTGGTGGCCGACGCCGCCCTGGTCTTGCAGGAACACGTCGAAACCGGTGGCGTTACCCAGTTCGAGTACCGAAGGTGGCACCACGGCAAATACCATGGCGTCCTTGAAGGCCCCGAAGAAGTAACCCTGGGCACGCTTGGCAACCTCAAATACCGACTGGCTCGAGTCACGCTCGTCCCACGGCTTGAGCATCACGAACGCGAGGCCCGAGCTCTGGCCACGACCGGCGAAGTTGAAGCCGTTCACGGTAAACACCGATTTGACAGCCTTGCCTTCGCCTGGCTCGCCTTCCTTGTCGTTCAACAGGTAGGCGCGCATATCGTCGATGACTTTCTGCGTACGTTCAGCCGAAGAACCCACCGGCGTTTGTACCTGGGCAAAGATCACGCCCTGGTCTTCCTCTGGGAGGAACGCGCTTGGAATGCGGGTGAACATCCAGATCATGCCGGCAAGGATCAGGGCATAGACCACGAACGCCGGGAACTTGTGCTTGATCATGTTACCGACGCCGCGCTCGTAGCTCAGTACGCCACGGTCGAAGGTACGGTTGAACCAGCCGAAGAAGCCGCGCTTGGGTTGGCCGTGTTTTTCCGGGTCAATCGGCTTGAGCATGGTGGCGCACAAGGCCGGGGTGAAGACCAGGGCAACCAGTACCGACAGCGCCATCGCCGAAACGATAGTGATGGAGAACTGGCGGTAGATCACACCGGTGGAACCACCGAAGAACGCCATTGGCAGCAATACCGCCGACAGCACCAGGGCGATACCCACCAGGGCCCCCTGGATCTGGCCCATGGACTTGACCGTCGCCTCCTTGGGCGACAAGTGCTCCTCGGCCATTACCCGCTCGACGTTCTCCACCACAACGATGGCATCGTCCACCAGCAAGCCGATGGCCAGGATCATGCCGAACATGGTCAGGGTGTTGATGGTGAAGCCGAACGCAGCGAGGATCCCGAAGGTACCCAGCAATACCACCGGTACGGTCATGGTGGTGATGATGGTGGCGCGGAAGTTCTGCAGGAACAGGAACATCACCAGGAACACCAGCACGATCGCTTCGACCAGGGTGTGAACCACACCGGAGATCGATTCGGTCACAACCGGCGTGGTGTCATACGGCACCACAGCCTTCATGCCAGGCGGGAAGAACGGTTCGAGGGACGCAACCGTCTCGCGAATCGCCTTGGCGGTGTCCAGTGCGTTGGCACCGGCTGCCAGCTTGATCGCCATACCGGAAGCCGGCTTGCCGTTGAACTGTGCGCTGATGCTGTAGTTCTGGCCGCCCAGTTCGATACGCGAAACGTCACCCAGGCGAACCTGGGAACCGTCGGTATTGACCTTCATCAGGATATTGCCGAACGCTTCAGTGGTTTGCAGACGCGTCTTGCCGATGATGGTGGCGTTCAACTGAGTGCCGGGCAGGGCAGGCAGGCCGCCGAGTTGGCCGGTGGCCACCTGGACGTTCTGCGCCTGGATGGCGTTGCTGACATCCACTGGCGTCAGCTGGTAGTTGTTCAGCTTGGCCGGGTCGAGCCAGATACGCATGGCGTACTGGGAACCGAACACCTGGAAGTCGCCCACACCGGCGGTCCGGGAAATCGGGTCCTGGATGTTGGAAACGATGTAGTTGGAAAGGTCATCCTTGGTCATGCTGCCGTCTTCCGACACCAGACCGATCACCATCAGGAAGTTCTTCACCGACTTGGTAACGCGGATACCCTGCTGCTGTACTTCTTGTGGCAGCAGCGGGGTCGCCAGGTTGAGCTTGTTCTGTACCTGAACCTGGGCGATGTCCGGGTTGGTACCCTGGTTGAACGTCGCGGTGATGGTCATGCTGCCGTCGGAGTTACTGTCCGAGGCGACATAACGCAGGTTGTCGATACCGTTGAGCTGTTGTTCGATCACCTGCACCACGGTGTCCTGCACGGTTTGTGCAGACGCGCCCGGGTAGGTCACCTGGATATCAATGGCGGTTGGCGCGATGGCCGGGTACTGGTTGATGGGCAACTTCAGGATCGACAGTGCCCCGACCAGCATGATCACCAGGGCAATTACCCAGGCGAAAATGGGACGGTCGATAAAAAATTTCGACATGAATTACTCCCCTTGACCAGCAGCGGCAGCAGGAGCAGCAGCGGAACCGGCGGGTTTGGCGTTATCAGCGTCCTTGACCTTGACTTCGATGCCCGGCTTGATGAATTGCAGGCCTTCGGTGATCACACGGTCACCGGCGTTCAGGCCTTTTTCCACCAGCCAGTAGGCGCCGGTAGTGCGGTTGGCCACCAGTACACGTTGCTCGACCTTGTTGTCCTTGTTCACCACCAGCGCGGTCGGGATGCCCTTCAGGTCGCGGGTCACGCCTTGCTGTGGTGCCAGGATGGCCTTGCTGTTCACACCGGCTTGCAACTGCGCGTGGACGAACATGCCCGGCAGTAGGGTGTGGTCAGGGTTCGGGAACACGGCCCGCAGGGTCACGGAACCGGTGGTTTCGTCGACCGAGACTTCGGAGAATTCCAGCTTGCCTTCCACGCCGTAGGCGGTGCCGTCTTCCAGGGTCAGCTTGACCTTGGCCGCGTTTTCGCCGGCTTTTTCCAGTTGGCCGCTTTCCAGGTCGCGACGCAGTTTCAGCATCTCGGCGGAGGACTGCGTGACGTCGACGTAGATCGGGTCCAGTTGCTGGATCACTGCCATGGCGTCGGTCTGGCCGTTGCTGACCAGCGCGCCTTCGGTGACCGAAGAGCGACCGATACGCCCGGAGATCGGGGCAAACACCTTGGTGTAGCGCACGTTGATCTGGGCCGTTTGCACGTTGGCTTCAGAGGTCATGCGGTTGGACACGGCGGTGTCGTATTCCTGGCGGCTGACGGCCTGCTCATCGACCAACTGCTTGTAGCGATCGGCAATCGACTTGGTCTGGGCGAGGTTGGCCTGGGCGCTTTTCAGCGAGGCGTCATACACCGACGGATCGATCTGATAGAGCTGCTGGCCTTCCTTGACGTCGCCCCCTTCCTTGAACAGACGCTTGAGAATGATGCCGTTGACCTGAGGGCGAACCTCGGCAATGCGGTAGGCCGTGGTGCGGCCTGGCAGCTCGGATGTCAGGGTAAAGGCTTGAGGTTGAATAGTGACCACGCCGACCTGAGGAGTTTGAGCGGGCGGAGCCGCTTCTTCCTTTTTACATCCGCTGAGCAGCGATGCCAGGGCGACGGCAGTAACCAGGGCGGTAACAGCTGGCTTAAGTTGCATGAAGATCCTCGGGTCAGGCGCGCAGAGTGCGCACAAGAAGTGTGGAAGGGTAAAAAACAGGCACTGAGTGGATAAGTAGCTTGCTACGCAATATACTTACGTTCATGGTTGTTTGTAAACTCTTGACAGGCTTCGCGGAATGTTGACAAAGCAGCGTCCAAAGCCTCGATTCTAGTACGTTCGGCGCCCTTGACGGCGTCGTCCCACAATTATTCAGATGGTCGTTAGCAGCGGTTGAGTCTGCGTTACCGATCACCCCAAGTCTCCTGATTGAGGTTTTACTGCCATGGTTCGTCGTACCAAAGAGGAAGCTCAGGAAACGCGCAGCCAGATTCTTGAAGCGGCCGAGCAGGCCTTCTACGAGCGCGGGGTTGCGCGTACCACGCTGGCGGATATTGCCGCGCTGGCAGGCGTGACACGTGGTGCCATCTACTGGCATTTCAGCAACAAGGCCGACCTGGTGCAGGCGATGCTCGATACGCTGCACGAGCCGCTGGATGAATTGGCCAGGGCCAGTGAGAGCGAGGACGAGGTCGATCCGCTGGGTTGCATGCGCAAGCTGCTGATTCATCTGTTCCATCAAGTGGCCCTGGACCCGAAGACCCGGCGCATCAATGAGATTTTGTTTCATAAGTGCGAATTCACCGATGAAATGTGTGATCTGCGCCGTCAGCGCCAGACCGCCAGCCTCGAATGCAACCTGCGCATCGGGCTGACCTTGCGTAACGCGGTCCATCGCGGGCAGCTTCCGGAGAATCTCGACACCGTACGTGCCGCGGTGTGCATGCACGCCTATATCGACGGAATTCTCGGCCAGTGGCTGCTGGTGCCCGACAGTTTCCAGTTGGCCCAGGACGCAGAGCGCTGGGTCGATATCGCGTTGGACATGCTGCGCTTGAGCCCTGGCCTGCGCAATTAAGACAAAATGCGTAATTGCGACCAGTTGTGTCAACAATAAACACCGGGGGTGGTCAATCAGGCTTTTCCCTGATTTTGTGGGGTGACGTTATATACGGGCTGGCGGGCGGTTGATAGGTAGTTGGCTAAGTATTTTGTAGCAATATTGTTGCAAGGCTGTGAAGGAGTGTTTCCTGCGGCCCATAAAAAAGCCCCGGCTCTCGCAAGCCGGGGCTTTTTCGTTTCAGCAGATCAGAGTGCCAGGGTCGGGTAGTCGATGTAGCCGACCGGGCCTTTGGCGTAGAAAGTCTCTGGATGTGCTTCGTTCAGCGGTGCATCGGCCTTCAGGCGAGCCGGCAGGTCCGGGTTGGCGATGAACGGCACGCCGAATGCCACGGCGTCAGCCTTGCCCGAAGCCAGCCACGCGTTGGCGCTGTCCTTGGTGAAGCGTTCGTTGGCGATGTACGGGCCACCGAAGGCGGCTTTCAGTTGTGGGCCGAGGCTGTCGCCCGCTTCCTTTTCACGGGAGCAGATGAACGCGATGCCACGCTTGCCCAGCTCTTTGGCGACGTAGGTGAAGGTTTCCGACAGGTTGGCGTCGCCCATGTCGTGTGCGTCGGCGCGTGGTGCCAGGTGCACACCGACGCGACCGGCGCCCCAGACTTCAATCACGGCGTCAGTGACTTCGAGCAGCAAGCGTGCGCGGTTTTCCAGGGAGCCGCCGTAGTTGTCGGTGCGCTGGTTGGTGCTGCTTTGCAGGAACTGGTCGAGCAGGTAGCCGTTCGCACCGTGGACTTCCACGCCGTCAAAACCGGCGGCCTTGGCATTCTCGGCACCTACGCGGTAGGCGTCGACGATATCGGCGATTTCAGCGACTTCCAGGGCGCGCGGGGTAGGGTAGTCGGCCAGTGGACGCACCAGGCTGACGTGGCCCTTGGCTGCGATGGCGCTTGGGGCAACCGGTGCTTCGCCGTCCAGGTACGACTCGTGGGAGATCCGGCCCACGTGCCACAGTTGCAGGAAGATCTTGCCGCCTGCACCGTGCACGGCCTTGGTCACATTGGCCCAGCCGCGAACCTGGTCGTTGGACCAGATGCCCGGGGTATCCGGGTAACCCACGCCCATTGGCGTTACGGAGGTGGCTTCGCTGAGGATCAGCCCGGCGGAAGCGCGTTGGACGTAGTACTCAGCCATCAGCGCATTGGGCACGCGACCGGCGTCGGCACGGCAGCGGGTCAGCGGCGCCATGATGATGCGGTTCGACAGTTCCAGGTCGCCCAGTTTGATCGGATCGAAAATAGTCGTCATGGGATAACACCCTTCTCTTTAGTTGATCAGTTAGTCGCGGGGGCCAGGTCGGCATCGCCGGTCTGACGGAAAGTAATCAGGGTCACCAGCAGCGCGAGCACGGCCAGTGCAGCAGCGGCCAGGGGCACGCTGGTCAGGCCGAAGCCGTGGGCAATCACGCTGCCGCCCACCCAGGCGCCGAGGGCGTTGCCGATGTTGAAGGCGCCGATGTTCAAGGTGGACACCAGGTTCGGTGCGGCCTTGCCGAAGGTCACCACGTTGATTTGCAGTGCCGGTACGGCGGCAAACGAGGCGGTTGCCCAGAGGAACAGGGTGATTTCAGTCGGGATCACGGCGACGCTGGTCCAGGTCAGGACGGTGGACACCACTGCCATGCTGATGAACACGCCGATCAGGGTGGCAGCCAGGCGCTTGTCTGCCAGCTTGCCGCCGATGATGTTGCCGACGGTCAGGCCCAGGCCGATCAGCAGCAGGGTCCAGGTCACGCCTTTGGGCGAAACACCGGTGACGTCCCCCAGCAGCGGCGCGACGTAGGTGAAGAGGGTGAACATCGACGCAGCGAACAGCGCGGTCATGCTCAGCGACAGCCAGATGCCGGCGCCTTTGAGTGCTCTGAGCTCGGCGCGCATGTCGAGTTTTTCCTCGTCACGCTTGGCCGGCAGGAAGCGGATCAGGCCGATCAGGGCGATCACCCCAATCACCGTCACGGCCCAGAAGGTCGAGCGCCAGCCGGCTTCCTGACCCAGCGCGGTGCCCAGCGGTACGCCGAGCACGTTGGCCAGGGTCAGTCCGGTGAACATCAGCGCCACGGCCGAAGCACGCTTGTTGGCCGGCACCAGGTTGGCGGCGACCACCGAACCGATACCGAAGAACGCACCGTGGCACAGCGCGGTGACCACACGGGCAAACATCAGCACGTTGTAGTCGCTGGCCAGGGCGCAGAGCAGGTTGCCGATGATAAAGATGCCCATCAACGCTACCAGGGCGGCCTTGCGCGGCAGCTTGGCGGTGGCCAGTGCCATGAAGGGGGCACCGATGGCCACGCCCAGGGCGTAGCCGGTCACCAGCCAGCCGGCGCCGGGAATCGATACACCGAGGTCGGCCGCCACATCGGGCAACAGGCCCATGATGACGAACTCGGTGGTACCGATGGCGAAGGCGCTTAAGGCCAGGATGAGTAGCGAGAGAGGCATTGATGGGTCCTTGTTACAGCGGTGCGCTGAGTTCTTCGGTGAGCGCTTTGAGGAAGGCTTGGATCACGTCCTCATTGCGTTTGAAAAAGTGCCATTGGCCGGCCTTCTGGCTGCTGATCAGCCCCGCCCGTTGCAGGTTCGCCAGGTGCGCCGACACGGTGGACTGAGACAGCCCGCAGCGCTGGTCGATCTGCCCGGCGCAAATGCCGTATTCGTGGTTGTGCAACTGCTCGGGGAATTGCACTTTCGGGTCTTTCAGCCAGTTGAGGATGTCTCGCCGTACTGGGTGCGCCAGGGCTTTTATTATTTCGTCGAGGTCGATGGACATGGCAGTGATGCTCGGTTTTGTAAAACGTTATATCGCGATGAGGCGAACTTTAAATCGTTGTATCCCGATATACCAATATGATTTTGGTCTTAAACCAGATTGAATCGGTATATCGGGTTATAACGATACGTTGACGGCAGTGCTAGACTGCGCGCCATGAATTATCTCGCACATCTGCACCTCGGCGGCCAACTTCCTGCTCAATTGCTTGGCAGCCTGTATGGCGACTTTGTTAAAGGTCGCCTGCAAGGCCAATTCAGCCCGCAAATCGAGTCGGCGATTCAGTTGCATCGCTCAATCGATCGCTACACCGACAGTCATCCGCTGATCGGGCAGGCGCTGTCGCGCTTCACCCTGACCCGGCGCCGCTATGCCGGGATTGTCCTCGATGTGTTTTTCGACCACTGCCTGGCGCGGGACTGGGCGTTATATGCCGATCAGCCGCTGGAGCGATTTACCTCTGAGGTTTACCGGGTGCTCGCCGAAGAACCGGCGTTGCCGGGGCGGCTGGCGCAGATTGCGCCGTACATGGCGGCGGATGACTGGCTGGGTTCGTACCGCGAATTTGCGGTGATGGAACAGGTACTTCAAGGAATTGGCCGACGCCTGACACGGCCCGAAGAACTGGGCCATGCCATGCAGGAATTACGAGCGCTGTACGAGCCGTTGAGCGAGGATTTTCGGGTGTTTTACCCAGAATTGCAGCGGTTCTCAAATAGCCAGTTGGCAATACAACTATAAATGTGGGAGCGGGCTTGCTCGCGAAAGCGGTGGGTCAGCTAATGAATCTGCTGACTGATGCACCGCCTTCGCGAGCAAGCCCGCTCCCACATTTTTCACCGTGCTCGCTTCAGGCCGCGAATGCTGGCCGCGCTGGCATTTGCTCAGCTTCTGGAAGGGGGCCAAACAACGCCTTCTGCACCGCCTGCTGCGCCTGGAACGCCAGCGCCGCACGTTCCTGCCCGGCGCAGGCAATCGGCTTGAGCAGATGGATTTCCACGTCGCCCTGGTCATTGCCGAACAAACGCATCAAGTGCGAGAGCAAATCATCGTCGCCAATAAACGGTGCCAGCGGGTCGATGTGGCCATCGCGCAGATAACGAATCGCCACCGGTTGCAGCGACACATCGGCATCAATCGCACTGGCCAGTAACCGCCCGTGGAACGTACGCAGGGCGCGGCCGTCGGTGGTGGTGCCTTCCGGGAACATCAACAGCGGGTGTTGTTGTTCCAGATGACGCGTCATCTGTTTGCGAATCAACTGGCTGTCCCCCGAACCTCGGCGGATGAACAGGCTGCCTGCCTTGGCGGCCAACCAGCCCGCCACCGGCCAGGTGCGCACCTCGGCCTTGGACAGGAACGACATCGGCGCCACCATCCCCAGCAGCGGGATATCGGTCCACGATACGTGGTTGCTGACCCACAGCATCGACTGTTGCGGCAACTCACCGTGAACAGTCACGCGAAAGGGCAGGGCGTTGGTCAGCCGTGCCATGAAAAAACGCGACCAGCGCTGCCGGCGCACCATCGAGTTGGCCACGCCCAGACGTTCAAACACGCCAAACACACTGGCCATGGTCAAACCCAGGGCCACCACCACCAGCACGCGGGCAATTCGCCCGTACACCCGAAGGCGGCTCATCACATGGCTGCCTTGAAGTGGCGGGCATACCGCGGGCACAGTTCGTCGCGCTTGAGCAGGATGAACACGTCGGCGACCTGGAAGTCTTCGTCCCAGCAGGGTTCGCCGCAAATCTTTGCACCCAGGCGCATGTAGGCCTTGAGCAAGGGGGGCATTTCGGCGATGACGTTGGATGGCAGGTCCAGTGCCGGCAGCGGCTTTTTCGGCTCGGCCCGCAGGTGTTC
Organism: Pseudomonas sp. F9001; assembly: GCF_013385435.1. Taxonomy (NCBI): domain Bacteria; kingdom Pseudomonadati; phylum Pseudomonadota; class Gammaproteobacteria; order Pseudomonadales; family Pseudomonadaceae; genus Pseudomonas; species Pseudomonas sp. F9001. Next base: position 748 of record NZ_JACAPX010000061.1, on the reverse strand, counting down.
GTTGCACAGGTAGCGTTCGCGCAGGCGCTGCATGATGGCGTGGGCCTGAATGCCGCCGTCGTGCATAGGGATGCTTGCGCAGCCCATCAGGTAGCTGTAGCCGCCCTGGTTGAGGACTTCGGCCAGCTCGCCCCACAACACGGCGATGGTGCCGCCGTTGCGGTAGGCGGGGTCGACGCAGGTGCGGCCGATTTCCAGGATGGGGCCTTTGAGGTGCAGCAGGCCGTGGAGGCTGAATTCTTCTTCGCTGTAGAAGCGGCCCAGGGTGGTGGCGGCCTGGTGGTCGAGCAAACGGGTGGTGGCGACGAGTCGACCGCTGTTCAAATCCCGCACGCCGATGTGGCTGCAGTGAACATCATAGTCATCCATGTCCAGGCCCAGTTCAGCGCCTTTCAGCTTGGCGTTGAATTCGCCGCTGAACACGTTGAACCGCAGGGCCTGGGCTTCCTGCAAAGCCTGGGCGCCGATCAGGCGTTCGGCTTGCAGGCGGCGTTCATTGCCGGTGTCGCTGATGCGGGCGATCTGAGTCATGGCGAGTCTCCGAGTGCCGGCCAGGGTTACGGCCGGTCGACTTGTTTGTGCCATGTCAGGCTATGTAGGGCCGGTGTCATCTCCATGAAGTTACGGTGACGCTTAGATGACAGGGGGCTTGGTGGTGGTTTGCAGGGGGATTGAGTACATATCCGTTATTTAGGTAACGGCGGCTTATGGTTCCGCTCTTACAGCGGGTCACTTTTGGCAAACGCCC
>NZ_JACAPX010000060.1:9515-9730 GCF_013385435.1 Pseudomonas sp. F9001 | reverse complement strand
AAAAGCAAGAGCACGGCGGCCTGAAAGCCGACCTGAGTGTTAAAAGCCAGATCAAAAGCCAGAGCGAAAGCAGAGCTGCTTTTCTGTAGGAGCTGGCTTGCCGGCGATGCAGACACCTCGGTCTTCCAGACACACCGAGGTGATGCCATCGCCGGCAAGCCAGCTCCTACATTTGAACCGTGCCCGCTTTAGGTTTTGATTTTGCTCTTCAACAC
>NZ_JACAPX010000060.1:0-9343 GCF_013385435.1 Pseudomonas sp. F9001 | reverse complement strand
GTGGTGGGGCAAGAGCGTTTTGGTTACTTTTGCGCTTTTCAAAAGTGACCCGCTGTAAGAGCGGAACCCATAGTCGCCATTACAAAAATAACGGATATGCCCCCGATTCATCGCGCCCACCCCGGCCTGCGCTTCTGCACAAACGCCTGAGTCCCCTCAACCCCTTCCTCACCACAAACCGCCTCGGCAAACCACTCGGCAGCCTGGTCCAACAACGGCCCCAAAGCCTGCTCACCACTGGCCAGCAGCAACGCCTTGGTCCGCGCATTAGCCCCCGGAGCACACCGCAAAACCTGCCCCAACACCTCATCCAGCCGCTCCGCCAACGCCTGCGGATCGTGCTCCACAAAATGCACCAACCCCAACCGCAGCGCCTCAACCCCATCAAACCGCGCCGCCGTCAAAGCCAGCCGCCGCGCCTGGGTCAGCCCGATACGCTTCACCACGAACGGGGCAATCTGCGCCGGCAACAACCCAAGGCCGGTCTCCGGCAACCCAAACTGCGCCTGATGATCCGCAATCGCCACATCACTGACACACACCAACCCAAACCCGCCGCCCAACACGGCACCCTCAAGCACCACAATCACCACCTGCGGCAGCGCCTCCACTTCCTGCAACAGCGTGCCGAACGCCCGGTTCAACGCCTGCAAGCCTCCCGCGGCTCCCGCGCGAGCCATGTCCTTCACATCGCCACCGGCCGAAAAATGCCCACCCGCGCCGCTGATAACCAACGCCCGCACGCTCTTGTCCCCAGCCACATCGGCCAGTACCGCACGCAGTTCGTTGACCATTTCCAGGCTCATGGCATTGCGGCTGTCCGGCCGATTGAGGGTCACATGCAGCACCCCGTTATGCGGCTCCAGCAACAACGTGTTCACGACTTTTTCCCCGGCAGGGTGCCCATCAATTTGCAGATGATCCCCAGCATGATCTCGTCCGCCCCACCACCAATCGACACCAGCCGCACATCGCGATAAGCCCGGGCCACCGGGTTGTCCCACATGAACCCCATGCCGCCCCAATATTGCAGGCAACTGTCGCTGACTTCCCGGCCCAGGCGGCCGGCCTTGAGCTTGGCCATGGAGGCCAGGCGCGTCACGTCCTGGCCCTTGATGTACTGCTCGGTGGCCTGGTACACCAGCGCCCGCAGGCATTCGATTTCGGTGGACAGTTCGGCCAGGCGGAAGTGGATCACCTGGTTGTCGATCAGCGCCTTGCCAAAAGTCTTGCGTTCCTTGCAGTAATCGATGGTGCTGTCGATGCAGTACTCCAGGCCCTTGACCATATTGGCCGCGCCGAACAGCCGCTCTTCCTGGAACTGCAGCATCTGCATCATGAATCCCGCACCTTCATGGCCGATGCGGTTGCGCTGGGGGATGCGCACATCGTCGAAAAACACCTGGGCGGTTTCCGAGCTGTGCATGCCGAGCTTTTCCAGGGGCGGGCTGACGCTGATGCCGGGGGTGTTCATCGGCACCATGATCAGCGACTTGTTGATGTGCGGCTTGTCGTCGGAGGTGTTGGCCAGCAGGCAGATGAAGTCGGCGCTCGGTGAGTTGGTGATCCACATCTTGCTGCCGTTGATCACGTAGTCGGTGGCGTCCTTGCGGGCATGGGTTTTCAGCCCGGCCACGTCGGAGCCGGCGCCGGTTTCCGAGACGCCGATGCAGCCCACCTGTTCGCCGCTGATGGCCGGGCGCAGGAATTCTTCGCGCAATTCATCGGAGCCGAAGCGGGCGAGGGCCGGGGTGCACATGTCGGTCTGCACGCCGATGGACATCGGGATGCCGCCGCAGCGAATGCTGCCGAACTCTTCGGCGGCGACGATCGAGTAGCTGTAGTCGAGGCCCATGCCACCGAATTTTTCCGGCTTGGAGATACCCAGCAAACCGAGGTCGCCGGCCTTGCGGAAGATCTCGTGGATCGGAAAGCGTCCGGCCTTTTCCCACTCATCCACATGCGGGTTGATCTCGCGCTCGACAAAGCCACGGACGGTGCGACGCAGTGCTTCGTGTTCCTGGGTGAAGATCATTTTTATTGTTCTCCCTATGGGGACGCGGGGCGTCCCGGGCTGCATTCCCACGCGGAGCGTGGGAACGATCATCAAAACCGCGCCACACCAAAGCTGTTGGGCTGTAGTTGCCGCACCTCGGCCTCGTGGCAGATGTCCAGCAGAAACCCGAGCAAGGTCCGTGTATCCCGTGGGTCAATCAGCCCGTCGTCCCACAGGTTCGCGCTGCCATAGAGGGCGGTGGACTGGCTGTCGAGTTTCTGTGCGGTGACCTGTTCGAGCATGTCGAGCACCTTGGGGTCGGGCACCAGGCCGTCTTTCAGTTGCTTGGCTTCGGTGACGATCCGCAGCACCTTGCCCGCCTGGGCGCCGCCCATCACGGCGGTGCGGCTGTTGGGCCAGGCGAAGATGAAACGCGGGTCGAGCCCACGGCCGCACATCGCATAGTTGCCGGCACCGTAGGAGCCGCCGACGACGATGGTCAGTTTCGGCACCCGGGCATTGGCCACCGCCTGGATCATCTTCGCGCCGTGCTTGATCACGCCTTGCTGTTCCGACTCGGTACCCACCATGAAGCCGGTGGTGTTGTGGAAGAACAGCAGCGGTGTCTGGCTCTGGTCGCACAGCTGGATAAATTGCCCGGCCTTGCTCGCACCCTTCGGGGTGATTGGCCCGTTGTTGCCGATAAAGCCACAGGCGCGGCCCTGGATATGCAGGTGGCCGCAGACGGTGTGCGGGTCGAACTCGCCCTTGAATTCGAGGAAGTTGGAAGCGTCCGCCAACCGCGCGAGGATTTCGCGCACGTCGTAGGGCTTTTTCGGATCGTCGGGGATCAGCCCCAACAGCTCGTCAATCGGGTACAGCGGCTCGCTGTAAGCGCGCTTTGGCACAGGCGGCAAGCGGTCATCCCACGGCAACAGGCTGACAATCTCACGCACGATGCGCACGCCGTCAGCGTCGTTTTCCGCCAGGTATTCAGCGGTGCCGGCGGTTTGCGCATGCATCTCGGCGCCGCCCAGTTCTTCATCGGTGGCGACTTCGCCGGTGGCGGCCTTGAGCAGCGGCGGGCCGGCCAGGAACAGCTTGGCCTTGCCACGCACCACCACCACGTAATCCGAAAGACCCGGCTGATAAGCGCCGCCCGCCGTGGCCGAGCCATGCACCACGGTGATCTGCGGCAAGCCCATGGCCGACATCCGCGCCTGGTTGGCGAAGCTGCGGGCGCCTTCGACGAAAATCTCGGCGGCGTAGTTGAGGTTGGCGCCGCCGCTTTCTGCCAGCGTCACCACCGGCAGTTTGTTTTCCATGGCGATCTGTTGCAGGCGCAGGGATTTTTTCAGGCCCGAGGGCGAAATGGTCCCGCCCTTGATCGCGCTGTTGTTGGCCACCACCAGCATGCGCACGCCGCTGACGTAGCCGATGCCGGCGATCAACCCGCCCCCAGCGGCGCTGCCGTCTTTGTCATCGTGCAGTTTGTAGCCGGCCAGGCTCGCCAGTTCGAGGAACGGCGCGCCGGGGTCGAGCAATAGATTCAGGCGTTCCCGTGGCAGCAGTTGCCCGCGCTTGTCGAACCTGGCCTTGGCTTCGGCGGCCTTGCCCAGCAGGTTTTGCTCCAGCTGGCGTAATTGATTGACGCCCGTAAGCATCGCTTCGCGGTTCTGCGCGAATTGCGGGCTGTGGGCGTCGAGTTGCGAGTCGATCACCGGCATGGCTTATTTCTCCTCCTTGAGCACATCCGGCAAGTAAGCCCGGTGGAAACCATTAAAGGACACGCTCGGCGGTTGCGCCTTGTGCAGCGGCCAGGCGCGGCTGCCCAGGCTGGCGGCGCCGTCGATGCGCAAGGTGCTGCCGCTGACGAACGCGGCGGCGGGGCTGAGCAAGAACACAATCGCCGCGCTGACTTCCGATTCGGTGCCGATGCGCTTGAGCGGCACGTGTTCGCGCAAGGTCGGGATTACCGCCTTGAACGCGCCTTCGTAGGTGTCCATGCCGCTGGAGGCAATCCAGCCCGGCGCCACGGCGTTGACCCGCACCCCCGCGTAACCCCATTCAAAGGCGGCGGTCTTGGTGAAGTTGTCCATGCCCGAACGTGCCGCACCGGAGTGGCCCATGCCGGGCATGCCGCCCCACATGTCGGCGAGCATGTTGACGATGGATCCGCCGTGCTTGCTCATGCTCAGGTTGAACACTTCCCGGGCCATCAGGAAACCGCCCACCAGGTTGGTGCGCAACACGGTTTCAAAGCCCTTCTGGTTGATCGACGCGAGCGGCGAGGGGTACTGGCCGCCGGCGTTGTTCACCAGGCCATGGATCGGGCCGTGCTCCTGCAGGACCTGGCCGACCAGCGCCTTGACCGCTTCTTCATCACGAATATCGCAGGCCTGCCAGCTGGCGCGACCGCCGTCCTCACTGACCTCCGCCGCGACCGTTTGCAGTTTTTCCGGCTTGCGCCCCACCAGGATCACATGGGCGCCGAGGGCTGCCAGCTCGTGGGCGGTGCAACGGCCAATGCCACTGCCGCCGCCGGTAACGATGATGGTCTGCCCCTGGAACAGGTCGGCTTTGAAGATCGAGTCGAAGGCCACGGCGCGGGTCCTTTAAGTGAATTGATCGGCAATGTGCTGCGGCACGGCAATCGGGATTTCCAGCAGTTGCTGGGCGAAGGCCTTGCCTTGGGGATCGATGCGCAGGCTGGCAATCCCGCCGCCACCCAGGGCGTTTTCCAGCAGGAAGTTCAGGCTGTGGCTGCCGGGCAAATACCAGCGCTCGACGCGGCCGTGGATCGGGTCGAGCACGTGGCTCATCCAGTCGACGATCACTTCGGGCGTCAGCGCCTCGGCGATCCACGGCAGGTACTCGGGCTCGCGGGCGATCACCCCGATGTTGCTGTGGTTGCCCTTGTCGCCGGAGCGGGCCACGGCCAGCTTGACCAGCGGCACGTTGGCGTCGGCGCGGCCTTGGGGTTTGGGCGGGTCGATCAATGCGATCGAGGTGTTCAGCGGTTTGGTGACGGGCAATTCGCAGGCATGCCGTTCGCCAAGGAAGTCGACGTGCAATTGGCAGGCGCTTTTATCGATCAGGAATGAAAACAACCGAATCAGCGGGTACACCGTGGGTCGCCCGCCGACGATTCCGGTGAGCCCCGGCGCCATGCCGGTGGCCGCCTGGGCAATCTCCCGGGCGAACAGCAGCAGCGCCTGTTTGCTGGGGTGACGCACCGCCAGTTTCACCACCACTTCGCGGCAGTCCTGGCGTTGGGCATGGGGGCCGTAGGTGGCTTCGCTGCCCAGCAGTTCGATGTTGATGTCGGTGTAGGGCGCCAAGCCGCGCTGACTGAACAGCTCTGAGGTCTTGTTGATGATCGCCTGGCTGACCCGTTCGGCCTTGGCCACCGCGTCGATCCCGGCGATCAGGCAACTGGCGGTGCAGCGAAAACCATCCGGGTAGGTGGCGCTGACCTTGTACTGGTCGGTGGGCGGCAGGCCTTTGGCGCCGTGCAGGTGCACGCGGTTTTTGCTTTGTTGCCGTAGCTTGACCTGGCTGAAGTCGCAGATCACGTCGGGCAACAGGTAGGCGCGCGGGTCGCCGATTTCATACAGCAGTTGCTCGGCGACGCTCAGTTCGCTGATCAGTCCGCCGGTGCCCTCGACCTTGCTGACGGTGAACTGGCCGTCGGCACTGACCTCCACAATCGGGAAACCGATGTGTTCGTAGTCCGGTACCTCCCGCCAATCGGTGAAGTTGCCGCCGGTGCACTGCGCGCCGCATTCGATGATATGCCCGGCCAATGCCGCCTGGGCCAGGCGGTCGTAGTCCTGCCAGGACCAGTCGAATTCATGCACCAGCGCTGCGCTGACCACTGCGCTGTCGACCACACGGCCGGTGATGACGATATCGGCGCCCAGCTTCAACGCCTGCACGATACCGGGCGCGCCGAGGTAGGCGTTGGTGGATACGCACATCGGCGGCAAGGGCGCGCCGCTGAACATGTCGGTGACGCCGTGCAGTTGCTTGAACTGCGGTTGCAGGTCATCCCCCAGCAGTACGGCGATCTTCAACGGGATTCGGGCCTGGTCGCAGGCCGCCTGCAACGCGGCGGCGCAGGCCTGGGGGTTGATCCCGCCGGCGTTGCTGATCACGCGGATGCCCTGGCGCTGGATATCCGCCAGCAGCGGCGTCAGCACCTCGACGAAATCCGTGGCATAGCCGGCCTGGGGATCTTTCATTCGCGCTCCGGCGAGGATCGACAGGGTGACTTCCGCCAGGTAGTCGAACACCAGGTAATCCAGCGTGCCGCCGTGCACCAACTGCGCAGCGGCGGTGCAGGTGTCGCCCCAGAAGGCGCTGGCGCAGCCGATGCGTACCGTCTTGTTCATGGGGCGTCCTTCCTCTGGTTTGCTGGCACCCACACTACCAAGCAAGCGCTTGGTTTGTAAACTCTGGTCATAACTTTGCCCCAAGCGCTTGCTTGGTTGGCTGCCACGGCCTAAATTGCCGCCCAAGACGTAACCAGAAGTTAAGGAGAGCAGCATGGATGAGCAAAAAGCCCTGCGGGTGATGCGCACCATGGTCGACGCCGGCCAATTGACCGACCCCGACAGTGCCCGTGGCAAGCTGCTGCAAACCGCGGCCCACCTGTTTCGCAACAAGGGTTTTGAGCGCACCACCGTGCGTGACCTGGCCGGCGCGGTCGGGATCCAGTCCGGCAGCATCTTTCATCACTTCAAGAGCAAGGACGAAATCCTGCGGGCGGTGATGGAGGAAACCATCCACTACAACACCGCCCTGATGCGCGCTTCCCTGGCCGAGGCGAGCAACGTGCGCGAGCGGGTGCTGGCGCTGATTCGTTGCGAATTGCAGTCGATCATGGGCGGCAGTGGCGAGGCCATGGCGGTGCTGGTGTATGAATGGCGTTCCCTGTCGGCCGAGGGCCAGGCCCAGGTGCTGGCCTTGCGCGATATCTACGAAGAGATCTGGTTGCAGGTGCTGGGGGAGGCGAAAAACGCCGGTTACATCAAGGGCGATGTGTTTATCACGCGGCGTTTCCTGACGGGCGCCTTGTCCTGGACCACCACCTGGTTTCGCGCCCAGGGCAGCATGACCTTGGAGCAACTGGCCGACGAAGCCTTGCTGATGGTGTTGAAAGCTGACTAGCCCTTTCGCGCAAGCTATTAATTGTGTGGCAGAAAGTTGTCTCGATAGACAAAAACGCCTAGCTTAGCGGGATCAAAGTTTTCGACGGTGTGTGCCTTGATGTTTTCGCCTTGGCGATTGGCTGCAGGACTCTCAATATGGGCACTTGGCGCACTGTGGCTGATGCCTGCCTCGGCCGCCCAACTGGTGAGGGTCGGTGCTGCGCATTTCCCGCCATACACCGTGCGCCCGGAGCAGGGTGCCGACACCGGGTTGCTGCCGCAACTGGTGGAAGCCTTGAACGCCCTGCAAACCGACTACCAGTTTGTGCTGGTACCCACCTCGATTCCCCGGCGTTTTCGCGACTTCCAGCAAGGTCGGGTGGACATGGCGATCTTCGAAAACCCCAAGTGGGGCTGGCAGGATATTGCCCACACCGATGTCGACATGGGCCTGGAGGATGCGGAAATCTTCGTGGCCCAGCAGGAGCCCGGTCGCGACCAGTCGTATTTCGCTGACCTGACCGGCAAGCGCCTGGCGGTGTTCAGCGGTTATCACTACGCGTTCGCCAACTTCAACCCCGACCCCAAGTACATGGCGGAGCACTTCAACGCCACCTTGACCTATTCCCACGACAGCAACCTGCTGATGGTCGCCCGGGGCCGGGCCGACATTGCCCTGGTGACGCGTTCCTACCTCAGCGATTTCCTGGTGCGCAATGCCGATACGGCGGGGCAGTTCCTGGTGTCCGAGCGGATCGACCAGGTGTACCACCACTATGCGTTGCTGCGGCCCAAGGCGCCGATCACGGGGCCGGCGTTCGCCGGGCTGCTCAAGCAGCTGAGGGACAACGGCCAGTTGCTGAAGATCTTCGAGCCTTACCGCATCGATGTAATGCCGGTACCGTGATCGTCTAAATTTTTGCCCTCGGCTCACGTCACTTGTTGAACTGTCGACGATTCGTGAGCCCATCCCATGTCCAATCTGAATGACCTGTCAGTGCTGCCCTTGCCGGCGGGACCCGCCCTGAATGCTGATGAAACTGATAGCCGCCTGAGCCTCACCCTTGAGGGCCAGCCGCTGATTCGCCTGCGCCTTGAGCGGGGTGATGAGGTGCAGGTGCATTTGCAGGAGCCCGCCAGTGTGCCGGCTGCCCGTGCGTTGTGGGCGGCGTGTTATTGGCTGTTTGCCAGGGAGCCCGGGCGTCAGCGACTGGTCTGGTGTCTTGAGCATGCGCCGGAAGATGCCTTGCGCAGTGGGTTGCTGGTGGCGACCGGGGTTGCCGGGCAGTTTCATTGCGAGCGCACGTTGTTCTGGCAGTTGCCGCAACCGTGGCTGGGGCAATCTCTCACGGGGACTTATCCGCAGCAGATGATCATCAGCGGCGGCAAGCGTCATCCTGCCCGTGCGCCGAAGCCGCGGGGCGAGGTGTATCGGCGGTTTGATGCGCGGCTGGGGGCGTGGATTTCACTGCGTACGGTGGAGATTGATGTTGATCTGGCGCGCTTCAATCGTTGGCAGAACAGTGCGCGGGTGGCGAATTTCTGGCAGGAAACCGGCAGCCTGGAACAGCATCGGGAGTATCTGGACAAGCTGGAAGCGGATCCCCATGCGTTGACGTTGATTGGCTGTTTCGATGATGAGCCGTTTGCTTATTTCGAGGCGTATTGGGCGAAGGAGGATCGGATTGCGCCGTTTTATGACGCGGCGGATTACGATCGCGGGATTCATATGCTGGTGGGCGAAGAGCACCACCGTGGTCCGCACAAGGTAGCGAGCTGGTTGTCGGCGCTGGTGCATTACTTGTTTCTCGATGATCCGCGTACGCAGCGTGTGGTGGCTGAGCCTCGGGCGGATAACGGGAAGATGATTGGGCATATGCAGAATCAGTGTTTCCACTGTGAGAAGGAGTTTGATTTTCCTCATAAGCGGGCGGCGTTGATGATTCTGGGGCGGGAGCGGTTTTTTGAGCGGTGTGGGTTGGTTTGATCGGGGGCATATCCGTTATTTAGGTTACGGCCGCTTATGGTTCCGCTCTTACAGCGGCTCACTTTGGAAAAGCCCCAAAGTAAGCAAAGGGCTCTGCCCCGCCTGTCGGCGCCTCGCTGGGGCTCGGCGTTCCCTCACTCCGGCATTGCTCCGCGGGCCGCCGCGACGGGCCATCCATGGCCCGGCGCGGCTAAACCGGCGTCCTGC
>NZ_JACAPX010000059.1:0-17712 GCF_013385435.1 Pseudomonas sp. F9001 | reverse complement strand
CAAAAGTGAGCCGCTGTAAGAGCGGAACCATAAGCGGCCGTTACCGCAGCAACGGATATGTCCACCACACCCGCCACCACCGATCAAACACCCCTTGCGACCCCCCAATTTCTTTGCTAGCTTCTTACAAAATGTTAACGATAACATTTGCTCTAAAAATAAAAACAAAACAGAGATCCCCACCATGAAAATGCTTCCGAAAACCCTGTGTTTGTTGGCTCTGAGCATCAATCTTGGCACCGCTGGCCTGGCACTGGCCGACACCAAACCCGCCCCCATCCGCATCGGCGCGTCCTTCCAGGAAATCAACAACCCTTACTTCGTCACCATGAAAGACGCCCTGCAGGAAGCCGGGGCGACCATCGGTGCGCAGTTGATCATCACCGACGCCCGCCACGACGTGTCCAAACAGGTCAGCGACGTCGAAGACATGCTGCAAAAGGGCATCGACATCCTGCTGATCAACCCCACCGATTCCGTCGGCGTGCAATCAGCCGTCAAATCCGCCCACGCCGCCGGCGTAGTCGTGGTCGCCGTCGACGCCCAGGCCGAAGGCCCACTGGACTCCTTCGTCGGCTCGAAAAACTTCGACGCCGGCTTCCAGGCCTGCGAATACCTGGCCAAGAACATCGGCGACAAGGGCAATATCGCCATCCTCGACGGCATCGCCGTGGTACCGATCCTGGAGCGCGTGCGCGGTTGCAAGGAGGCCGTGGCCAAGCACCCGGACATCAAGATCGTGAGCATCCAGAACGGCAAGCAGGAACGTGACCAGGCGCTGACCGTCACCGAAAACATGCTGCAGGCCCAGCCCACCCTCAAGGGCATTTTCAGCGTCAATGACAACGGCTCCCTCGGCGCACTCTCGGCCATCGAAGCCAGCGGCCTGGACGTCAAGCTGGTGAGCGTCGACGGCGCGCCGGAAGCGATCAAGGCCATCCAGAAACCCGGCAGCAAATTCATCGCCACCTCCGCGCAATACCCCCGGGACCAGATCCGCCTCGCCCTGGGCATCGCCCTGGCCAAGAAGTGGGGCTCGCAAGTACCGGCCACGATCCCGGTGGACATCACCCTGATCGACCAGGCCAAGGCCAAGGATTTCAGTTGGTAAAACACCCAGGCCCCACGCCAGGCGTGGGGCACAGGTCATCCATCTGAATGCGAGGTCGGCGGTATGAGCAGTCTTCTGAAGCTGGAAAATATCTGTAAGCGCTATCCGGGGGTGCAAGCCCTCAAGGCGATCAACCTGGAAGTGCAGCGCGGCGAGATTCATGCCTTGCTCGGGGAAAACGGTGCAGGCAAATCGACCTTGATGAAGATCCTTGGCGGGGTCGAGCACCAGGACGAAGGGCAGATCCTGATCGACGGTGAGGCTCGGCAGTTCGCGACGTATCGTGATGCGATTGCCGCCGGCATCGGCATTGTGTTCCAGGAATTCAGCCTGATTCCCTACCTCACGGCGGTGGAAAATATCTTCCTCGGCCATGAGCTGAGCAACCGTTTTGGCCTGTTGCGCAAGCGCGAAATGGTCGAGGCGAGCGAGGCGTTGTTCAAGCGCCTCGGTGTCAGTATTGACCTGCAATGCGCGGTCAGGCACCTGAGCGTGGCCGAGCAGCAATTCGTCGAGATCGCCAAGGCGCTGGCCCTGGACGCGCGGCTGCTGGTGCTCGACGAACCCACCGCTACCCTCACGCCGAGCGAAGCCGAGCTGCTGTTCGAAATCATGCGTGAACTCAAGCGCCAGGGTGTGGCGGTGATTTTTATCTCCCACCACCTGGAGGAGATTTTCCAGGTATGCGACCGCATCAGCGTACTGCGCGACGGCGGCAATGTGGGCGTCACCGATGTGGCCGACAGCGATATCGACCGCCTGGTGGAAATGATGGTCGGTCGGCGCCTGGAGTGCAGTTTTCCGCCCAAGCCCACCGCCGCACGCGGGCCGCTGCTGCTGGAGGTCAAGGACATCCAGTTGGTGCGCAACGGCCCCCATAACCACTTTGAATTGCACAAGGGCGAGATTCTCGGCTTTGCCGGCCTGGTGGGCTCCGGGCGTACCGAATTGGCGCTGGGCATGATGGGCGCGCTGCCGTCGGTGAGCAAAGACGTGTGGCTGCGGGGTGAACAAATCACCCTCGACGACCCGGCCCAGGCCTTGGCCCATGGCATCGGCCTGCTGCCGGAAAGCCGCAAGACCGAAGGGCTGATCACCGATTTCAGCATTCGCGAAAACATCTCCCTCAACAACCTGCCCAAATACCAGAACGCCAGCGGCCTGATCGACAAGGACAAGGAATGCGCCAGCGTTGAAGCGCTGATGCGCCAGCTGTCGATCAAGGCCCCCAGCGGCGAGAGCCGGGTGTTCAACCTCAGCGGCGGCAACCAGCAGAAAGTCGTGATTGCCCGCTGGATCAACCATCACTGCGACGTGCTGGTGTTCGACGAACCCACCCGTGGCATCGACGTCGGTGCCAAGGCACAGATCTACGCACTGATGCGCAGCCTCACCGAACAGGGTTACGCAATCATCATGATTTCCTCGGAACTGCCGGAAGTCATCGGCATGTGCGACCGCGTCGCGGTGTTCCACAAGGGCGCCATCGTCAAGGTACTGGAAGCGTCTGCCGTCAATCCTCAAGAGGTCATGCGCCATGCAACAGGGGGCTCAAGTGAATACGTCCATTAATGCCGTGGGGCCTGGCCGGCTGCGCCTGAACCTGGCGCGGTTGATCCGCTCACCGGCGTTTTATCCCTTTGTCGGGCTGCTGGTGGTGACGTTGGTGATGATCTTCGCCAGCGATAACTTCCTGACGGCCAACAACCTGTCGAACATTGCGCGCCAGGTGTCGATCAACGCGATTATCGCGGTGGGCATGACCTGCGTGATTCTCACCGGCGGCATCGATTTGTCGGTGGGGCCGGTGATGGCGTTGTCCGGCACCTTGACCGCCGGTTTGATGGTCGCAGGCTTGCCGCCGGGCCTGGCGATTGGCGCCGGGATGCTGGTCGGCGTGGCCTTCGGTATCGGCAATGGCCTGTTCGTCGCCTACCTGCACATGCCGCCGATCATCGTCACCCTGGCGACCATGGGCATCGCCCGCGGGTTCGGCCTGATGTACACCGACGGCTATCCGATTTCCGGTTTGCCGGAGTGGTTCGGCTTCTTTGGCCGCGAAAGCCTGTTCGGCATTTCGGTGCCGATCCTGATCATGTTGGTGACGTACCTGGCGGCCTATGTGCTGCTGCAACACACCCGCATCGGCCGCTATATCTACGCGATCGGCGGCAACGAGGAAGCGGTACGCCTCTCCGGCGTGCGGGCGGCGCGCTTCAAATTGCTGGTGTATGGCATCAGCGGTTTGACCGCCGCGATTGCCGGGCTGGTGCTGACCTCACGCTTGATGAGCGGCCAGCCGAATGCCGGGGTGTCGTTCGAACTCGACGCGATTGCCGCGGTGGTCCTGGGCGGCGCCTCGATTGCCGGTGGGCGCGGGGTAATCGTCGGCACCTTGCTCGGCGCCATGCTGCTGGGGGTGTTGAACAACGGCTTGAACATGCTCGGGGTCTCGCCCTATGTCCAGAGCGTGATCAAGGGCGGGATCATTTTGCTGGCGATCTTTATCAGCCGTCAGCGCCACAAGTAAACCGGTTATCTCCACGCGGCCATGGTGGCCGCGATGGGTTCTCTCATGCTCAAGAAAGGTCCGCACATCATGGAAAAGCACAACCAAATGCAAGCCGTCGTCTGCCACGGCCCGAAAGACTACCGCCTGGAACGCATCAGCAAACCCCAGGCGCGGGTCAATGAACTGGTGATTCGCATCGCCGCCTGCGGCATCTGCGCCAGTGACTGCAAATGCCACTCGGGCGCCGCGATGTTCTGGGGCGGCGACAACCCGTGGGTCAAGGCCCCGGTGGTGCCGGGGCACGAGTTCTTTGGCTACGTGGTGGAAGCGGGCGAGGGCGCCGAGGAGCACTTTGAGGTGAAGGTCGGCGACAAGGTGATCGCCGAGCAGATCGTGCCATGTGGCAAGTGCCGCTTCTGCAAGTCCGGCAAGTACTGGATGTGCGAGGTGCACAACATCTTCGGCTTCCAGCGTGAAGTCGCCGAGGGTGGCATGGCCCAGTACATGCGTATTCCCAAGACTGCCATCGTGCACAAGATTCCGGAGTCGGTGTCCCTGGAAGATTCGGCGCTGATCGAGCCGATGTCCTGCGCGATTCACACCGTCAACCGCGGTGAGATCCAGCTGGATGACGTGCTGGTGATCGCCGGTGCCGGCACCCTGGGCCTGTGCATGGTGCAGGTGGCAGCGCTAAAAACGCCGAAGAAACTGGTGGTGATCGACATGGTCGACGAGCGCCTGGAACTGGCGAAGCAGTACGGTGCCGACGTGGTGATCAACCCGTCCCGGGACAACGCCCGGGAGATCATCAATAGCCTGACCGACAACTACGGCTGCGACGTGTACATCGAAACCACCGGCGTACCGGCGGGCGTTACCCAGGGCCTGGACTTGATCCGCAAGCTCGGGCGGTTTGTCGAGTTCAGCGTGTTTGGCGCCGAGACCAGCGCCGACTGGTCGATCATCGGCGACCGCAAGGAGCTGGACGTACGCGGTGCGCACCTGGGGCCGTATTGCTACCCGGTGGCCATCGACTTGTTCGAGCGTGGCCTGGTGACGTCCAAGGGCATCGTGACCCATGACTTCGGGCTGGACAGCTGGGCCGAAGCGTTTGAGCTGGCCAACTCGACCAAGTCGATCAAGGTGCTGCTGAAGCCGGTGCTCTGACATGAACTACGTAATGGGTGTGGACATCGGCACGCAAAGCACCAAGGCGCTGCTGGTGGATGCGGACGGCCTGATCATTGCCCAGCACAGCCAGGGGTATCGCGTGGATACCCCGAAAGTACGCTGGGCCGAGCAGTGGCCGCAGGTCTGGCTGGATGCGGTGGAGGCCTGCGTCGCCCAGTGCATGGCGAAGGCCGGCGTGGCGAGAGAGCAGGTCAAGGCGCTGTGCATCAGCAGCCTGTACGGCGGCTCGGGGATTGCCGTGGACGCGCAGATCACGCCGCTGCACCCTTGCCTGATCTGGATGGACCGGCGCGCGGGCGAGCAAGTGGAGTGGGTGCGCGAGCATGTGGACCTGGAGCGGCTGTTTGCGGTCACCGGCAACTCGGTGGACAGCTACTACGGCTTCACCAAGATGCTCTGGCTCAGGCAACACCAGCCGCAGGTGTGGGCCAACACCCGCTACCTGCTGCCGCCCAACAGTTACATCAACTGGTGCCTGACCGGTGAGTTGGCGGTGGACCACAGCAGCGCCGGCAATATCGGCGGGGTCTACGATGTGGCCCGGCGGGACTGGTCGGCCGAGATGTTGGCGGCGCTGGAGATTCCCCTGGCGATGATGCCGGAGCGCTTGCTGTATTCCGGTGAAGTGGTCGGCGGTTTGCTCGAGGAATGGGCCCGGCGGCTGGGCTTGCAGGCCGGCACGCCGATCCTGGCCGGAGGCGTGGACGCGGCCATGGCCACATTGGCGGCCGGGGTGACGCGGCCGGGCAATCACGTGGCGATGATCGGCACCAGCATGTGCTGGGGTTATCTCAATCAGCAGGTGGATGCGCGCCATGGCCTGGTGAGCATGCCCCACGTCTATAACGGCCATCAGGACCTGTACATCTTCGGTGGTGCGATCACCGCCGGGGCGTCGGTGAGCTGGTTTCGCGAACAGTTCTGCCAGGCTGAGGAGCAGCAGGCGAAAGAGACTGGCCAGGACAGTTTGTGGCTGCTGGAGCAGAGCGCCGCGAAGATCCCGGCGGGCAGTGAAGGGCTGTTGTTCCTGCCGTATCTCATGGGCGAACGCAGCCCGGTGTGGGATGACCGGGCCAGCGGCAGCTTTGTCGGGCTGAACCTGTATCACAGCCGGATCCACCTGTACCGCGCGGTGCTCGAAGGGGTGAGTTTTGCCCTGCGGCACAATATCGAAGCGGGCACCCGTGGGGCGCATTCCCTTGATCCACGGCTGATTGTGGTGGGTGGGGCGAGCCATTCGGATTTGTGGATGCAGATTATTGCGGACATCACCCACTTCCCGGTCTACACCATTGTGCAAGAGGTGGAGGCGGCCTTGGGCGCGGCGTTGTTGGCGGCCCATGCGGTGGGGGTGGTGGATGACCGGCAGATGGAGAAAGGTTGGGTGCAGTTGGAGCTGCGGGCGGAGCCGGAGGCGGGGAATGTCGGGGTGTATGACCGGGCGTTTGCCAGCTATCTGGAGCTGTATCCGGCCTTGAAACCGGTGATGCACAGCTTGCAGAACGCTTAAGCGAACACCGATCAAAAGTGTGGGAGCTGGCTTGCCTGCGATGGCGGTGCATCAGTACCAAGTGGGCTAAATGACCCACCGCTATCGCAGGCAAGCCAGCTCCCACATTGGATCTTCATTGTTTCCGGGATATTTGCCATGAACGCCACTTTTGATTTTACCCACCAGCGCATCCTCGTCACCGGCGCCAGCAGCGGCATCGGCCGGGAAATTGCCCTCCAACTGATCGCCAGCGGCGCCCAGGTGTTTGCCCTGGGCCGCGACGCTCAGGCCCTGGCCCAGCTCGGTTGCGAAACCCTGTGCCTGGACATCGCCAACAGCGCCGCCCTGGACCTGGCCCTGCAAGGCCTGCCGCCGATGCATGGACTGGTCAACTGCGCCGGCATTTCCCGCCTGGAACCCGCCGCGGCCATCAGCGCCGAAGCCTTCGACCGGGTGATGAACGTCAACGCCCGCGCCGCTGCCCAGGTCGCCAGCCGTATCGCCGCTGCAATGATTGAAGCGAAGATTCCCGGCAGCATCGTCAACGTCTCAAGCCAGGCCTCACTGGTAGCCCTGGACGATCACCTCGGCTACTGCGCCTCCAAGGCCGCACTGGACGCCATCACCCGCGTGCAATGCGCCGAATGGGGCCGCTTCGGAATTCGCGTCAACAGCGTCAACCCCACCGTCACCCTCACGCCCATGGCACAGATGGCCTGGTCGGCGCCCGCCAAACGTGATCCGGCATTGGCGGCGATTCCCCTCGGGAGGTTTGCCGAAACGGCGGAAGTGGCCCTGCCGGTGTTGTTCCTGCTGAGCGATGCCGCCAGCATGATCAGCGGCGTCAGCCTGCCGATCGACGGCGGCTACACCAGCCGCTAGCCGTTCTCCAGCTTGCCGGCGATCACCACCTTGTCCCGCGGTTTGTGCGGGTCTTCGAGACGATCCAGCAGCAGCCGCACCGCGCTGCTGCCGGCCAGTGACGCGTCGTGGGCCACGCAGGCGATCGGCACGCCGAAGATATCGGCAAAGGGCAGGCGGTCGATGCCGCAGATGGTCAGGCTGTCATGGGGGATGTTGTGCATGCGCAGCGCACGCAGTGCGCCCAGGGTGATCAACTGGTTGAAGCCCATGATCGCGTCCGGCGCCGAGTGTTCGGCCAGGTAGTCGAGGGTGTGCAGGTAGGAGGGCATCAGCGTGTAGTCACCGGCACACACTTCGACCTGCACCTGCGGGTGCTCGGCCAGGACTTCTTTGAGGCCCTTGAGGCGTTCCATGGTGATGCGCGAATGCTCCGGCCCGGTCAGCACCAGCAGGCGCTTGAGATTCGGGGTTTGCCGCACCAGGTACTGCGCCGCCTCGATGCCGCTGTGATAGTTGTCCAGCACCACACGGCTGAAGGGGCTGTCGTGGATCGTGCGATCGAGCAGCACCACCGGCGTCTTGCCGTTACCCAGGCGCTCCAGATAGTCCGGCTGGTAGCTGGGCTCGTCGGAGACCGGCGACAGGATGATCCCCGCCACGCGGTAGCCCAGCAGCGTGTCGACTGCCTTGCTTTCCAGTTCTTCCAGTTCGTCGGTATCCACCAGCATGATGGTGTAGCCGTGCTTTTTCGCCTCGCGGGAAATCGCCTTGATCATCTCGCTGTAGAAGGGGTTGTCGACCGAAGCGGTGATCACGCCGATGATCAGGCTTTCACTGCGCTTGAGCCCGCGGGCAAAGGCGTTGGGCACATAGTCCAGCTCCCGCGCCACTTCGAGAATCCGCGCCAGGGTGGCGGGCTTGACCAGGTCGGGTTTGCTCAGCGCCCGGGACACCGTGATGGTGGTCATGTTGACCCGTTTGGCGATGTCGCTGATGGTGACGGACTTTTTCTTGTTCATCGGCAGGGGGAACCAGGAGAAAACAACCTGAGGCTACCATGGGCACGGCTTCAAATCACCGGATCCCAGCGCTGCGACCAATCCTTTTCGGCCTCCACCACCGCCCGCAGCAACCCCAGCGCCTGCTGCAAAACCGCCGAATCGCGCTCGCGGGAATACACCAGGTACGTCGGGAAGCTGAACTCCGGCGCCTTGGGCACCCGTTCCATCACACCGCTGTCGAGGTAGCTCTGTACGACCCGCGTGCGGAAATACCCGGCACCGCCGTTTTCCAGGATGTACTGCAACGCCAGTGGCCCCAGATTGAAACTCAGGGCTGCGCGGGCCTTGTCCGGCAGTGCGGCGTCGTGCTGCTGGCGAAAGCCCTGGCCCCAGTCGATATACACGTAGGGCTCGGGCCGGGCGGCCAGTTGCACCAGGATCAGTTTTTCTTCCAGCACCTGCTCCACCTGCAACCCCGGCCAGTATTGCGGCTGGAACACCAGCGCGGCGTCCAGCACCCCCAGTTCCAGCTGGCGCAACAAGTACTCGCCTTCGCGAATCTCGGTGCGCAGGGCATGGCCGGGAATGTGTTCCCGCAAGGCCTGGGCCCAGCCGAGCATCAGCGGGTTGCACAGGCTGACTTCGCCACCGATGTGCAGCACGTTGCGGTAGCCATCGGGTAATGGCAGGTCGCGGCGTGCGGCTTCCCAGGTCTGGACAAGCTGGTTGGCGTAGACCACGAACGCCTCGCCGTCCGGGGTCAGGCGGGCACCGGCGCGATTGCGCACGAATAGGGTACTGTTGAGCTGGCTTTCGAGGTTTTTGACCCGGGCGGTGATTGCCGTCTGGGTGACGTGCAGTTTCTCGGCCGCCGCGGCGAGGCTGCCGCAGCGGGTGATTTCGAGGAAGGTGCGTGCCAGTTCGATGTCCATAAGGGCCCCTTGGAGAATAGGGGTCATTGTAGGGGCTGATGACTGGAATGCGGGCAAAAAATGTGGGAGCGGGCTTGCTCGCGAAGGCGGTGTATCAGTCAAGATATCTGGTGACTGACACACCGCCTTCGCGAGCAAGCCCGCTCCCACAGTTTGATTGTATTTCAGGTTGGGGTTTTGGGTGTTTGCAGGTGCTGGGTCGGGAAAGCCCTGGCATAAACCTGGCAAACCTTCAGCACCTGCTCATCCGCAAACCGCGCCCCCACCACATGCAGCCCCACCGGCAACCCATTGGCCGCCAACCCGCACGGCACCGACGCCGCCGGTTGCTGGGTCAGGTTGAAGGGATAGGTAAACGGCGTCCACTCCATCCATTCCCCTAGTCCCGAACCCGGCGGCACATTGTGCCCGGCCTCGAACGCGGTGATCGGCATCATCGGCGAAACCAGCACATCGTAATGCTCATGGAACGCCGCCATGCGCGCCACGAGCGCTGCCCGTGCTTCCAGAGCGGCGCTGTAATCGCTGAGGCTGATCTGCTCGCCCAGTCGGGCAATGCGCAGCAACCCCGGGTCCATCAATTGCCGCTGGGCATCGCTCAGCGGCCCGGCCAGACGTGCTGCACCGGCAAACCATAAAGTATTGAACACTTCCAGCGGATCACTGAACCCCGGATCAATCTGTTCAACCTGCGCGCCCAGCTGCACCAGGCCTTCTACCGCCTGGGCGACCACCCTGGCCACTTGCGGGTCCACGTCGACATAACCGAAGTTCGGGCTATAGGCGATACGCAGCCCCTTCAAATCAGCCCCGGCGTGCAACCATGGCGTGGTCCGGGGCGCGCCGATCAAACCATCCCGCGCATCCGGCTGGGCGATGGTTTGCAGCATCAGCACCGAGTCTTCCACGGTGCGGGTCATCGGCCCCAGGTGCGACAGAATCGTCATCGAACTGGCCGGCCATTGCGGCACATAACCGAAGGTCGGCTTGATGCCGAAGGTGCCGGTGAAGGCACAGGGGATCCGGATCGAGCCGCCGGCATCGCTGCCCTGGTGCAGCACGCCGAGGTTCAAGGCCGCCGCCGCACCGGCACCACCGGACGAACCGCCCGCCGTCATGCGCGTGTCCCACGGGTTGCGGGTAATGCCATACAGCGGGTTATCGGTGACGCCTTTCCAGCCGAATTCCGGCGTGGTGGTCTTGCCCAGCAATACCGCGCCGGCCTTGCGCATGAAGGCCGAGAAGGGCGCATCCACATCCCATCGACCCTCGGCGGATGTGGTACGCGAACCCTTGCGCGTCGGCATGCCGATGGTCTGCGTCAGGTCCTTGATGGAGGAGGGCACACCGTCCAGGGCCCCGCACGGCTGGCCCTTGAGCCAGCGCTGTTCCGAATCCCGCGCCGCCTTCAAGGCGCCTTCCGGGTCGACGTGGCAGTAGGCGTTGACCGCCGGGTTGTAGCGTTCGATCCGCAGCAATGCGTCTTCGGTGACCTCCACCGGCGACAGGCTTTTATCCCGATAGCGGGCCAGCAGCTCAACTGCGGTCAGGTTGGCGATATCCGTCATGCCGCTTTACCTCCTTGCGCCGCGTTGACCATGGCCCGCAGCAACACCGCGCAGCCCGCCGCCAGGTCATCCGGCGCGGCGTTCTCGATTTCGTTATGGCTGATGCCGCCTTCGCACGGCACAAAGATCATTCCGGCCGGGCCCAGTTCGGCGACGAAGATCGCGTCATGCCCGGCGCCGCTGACGATGTCCATATGGCTCAGGCCCAGGCTGCTCGCGCCATCACGCACGGCGTTGACACAGGCAGGGTTGAAATCCAGCGGCGGGAAGTCGGCAGTGGGTGTCAGCTCAAAGCTCAAGCCGTGTTGCTCGGCGGTGGCTTCGATCACCTGGCGCACTTCGTCGACCATCGCTTGCAGCTTGTCGGCGTGCAGGTGGCGCAGGTCGATGGTCATGTGCACCTGGCCGGGAATCACGTTGCGCGAGCCGGGGTGCAGGCTCAGGCAACCGACGGTGCCGCAGGCGTGGGGTTGTTGTTCGTGGGCGATGCGATTCACCGCGCTGACCACTTGCGCCGCGCCTACCAGTGCGTCCTTGCGCAGGTGCATTGGCGTCGGGCCCGCGTGGGCTTCGACGCCAGTGAGCGTCAGGTCGAACCACTTCTGGCCCAGGCAGCCCATGACCACGCCGATGGTGGTGGCCTGGTCTTCCAGCACCGGGCCCTGCTCGATATGCGCCTCGAAATAGGCGCCCACCGGGTGGCCCAGCACGGCGCGGGAGCCGGCGTAGCCGATGCGCTGCAATTCAGCGCCCACCGACAGCCCTTGCTCGTCCTGCTTGTCGAGGGTTTCCTGCAGGTCGAACTTACCGGCGAACACCCCGGAACCCATCATGCACGGCGGGAATCGCGAGCCTTCTTCGTTGGTCCACACCACCACTTCAATCGGTGCTTCGGTCTCGATGTTCAAATCATTGAGGGTGCGGATCACTTCCAGGCCGGCCATCACGCCGTAGCAGCCGTCGAACTTGCCGCCGGTAGGCTGGGTGTCGATATGGCTGCCGGTCATCACCGGCGCCAGTGCCGGATTACGCCCGGCACGGCGGGCAAAGATATTGCCGATGGCGTCGACGCTGACGCTGCACCCGGCGGCTTCGCACCATTGCACGAACAGGTCGCGGGCCTGGCGGTCAAGGTCGGTAAGGGCCAGGCGGCACACGCCGCCCTTGGGTGTGGCGCCGAGGCGGGCGAGGTCCATCAGCGATTGCCACAGGCGCTCGCGGTTGATCAGCGGGGCGTTGCTCTGGAGCGGTTGCGCAAAACTATTCATCAGCAGTCTCCGGTCAGGCACTCAGGGCCAGGTAACGGTTCTTGATCGTCGGGTCGGCGCGGAAGGCTTCGGCACTGCCTTCGTACACCACGCGGCCCTGTTCGAGGACGTAATGGCGGTCGGCGAGCTTGTCGCAGACCATCAGGTTCTGTTCCACCAGCAGCACCGGCAGGCCGTCTTCCTTGACCTTGCGCAGGATCTTCACCAGCTCGTCGACGATCACCGGCGCGAGGCCTTCGGTGGGCTCATCGAGAATAAGCAGCTTGGGATCGTTGAGCAGCGCGCGGGCGATGGCGAGCATCTGTTGCTCACCGCCGGACAGTGCGTGGCCGGCGTTTTTACGGCGCTCCCTGAGGCGCGGGAACATGCCGTACACGTCTTCCATCTGCCAGCGGCTGGTCTTGCGCACGGCAATGCGCAGGTTTTCCTCCACCGTGAGCAGGCGGAAAATCCCGCGGTTCTCCGGCACCAGCGCCAGGCCCTGGCGGGCGATTTCGAAGATTTTCTGCCCCACCAGCGGCTGGCCGTTGAAGTGAATCTGGCCCTGGCGCGGGCAGATGATCCCGAGGATGCTGCGCAGGGTGGTGGTCTTGCCGGCACCGTTGCGCCCCAGCAGGGTCACCAGTTCGCCGGGATTGACGGTCAGGGACACGCCTTCAAGGACGTGGCTCTTGTCGTAGTAGGAATGGATATTGTCGACGGTCAGCATCAGGCGGCTTCTCCCAAATAGGCGGTGCGCACGCGCTCGTCGGCGCGCACGAATTCCGGTGTGCCTTCCACCAGGATCTGGCCGTGACTCATCACGGTGATGCGTTGGCTGATGGACATGACGATGCTCATGTTGTGCTCGATCAACAGCACGGTATGGTCGCGGCCGAGGTCGCTGATCAGTTGGGTCATGATCGGGATGTCGTCGATGCCCATGCCCGAGGTGGGTTCGTCGAGCATCAGCAGCTTGGGTCTGGAGCAGATCGACATGCCGACTTCCAGCACCCGCTGCTGGCCGTGGGACAACTCGCCGGCCAGGGTGTCGGCGCGGGCGGTGAGTTGCAGGCGTTCCAGCACCTGGTCGGCCATTTCCAGGTGTTCGCGCTTGCTGTCCACCCGGCGCCAGAAGTTCAGGGCGCGGGCGCCGTCGCGACCCTGGGCGGCCAGGCGCAGGTTTTCGCGCACGCTGAGGTTCTGGAACAGGCTGGTGAGCTGGAACGAGCGCGCCATGCCCAGGCCGACGCGGCCGTGGGCCGGTTTGCGCATCAGGTTCTTGCCATCGAAATGAATTGCTCCGGCGGTGGCCTGGCGTTCGCCGGTCAGGCAGTGGAACAGGCTGGTCTTGCCCGCGCCATTGGGGCCGATGATGGTGTGGATGGTGCCGGCTTCGACCTTGAGGTTGACACCGTTCACCGCGTGGAACGCACCGTAGGCCAATTCCAGGTTCTTGGTTTCCAGCAGGATGCTCATGACAGCTTCTCCTTGGTCACAACGTCGGCCTTGCGGCTGCCGCGCACACGGTCGAACAGGGTCGACAGACCGCCCCACAAACCGCCGCGCATGAAGATCACCACCAGGATCAGGATCACCCCCAGCAGCATCAGCCAGCGCGGCCACAGATCGGAAAGGAAGTCCCCCAGCAGCACGATGGAACCGGCGCCCAGCAACGAGCCGAACAGCGAGCCGGTGCCGCCGACGATGGTCATGATCAGGATGTTTTCGGACATCGCCAGGTCGATGTTCGACAGCGGCACAAAGTGCAGCAGCATCGCGTACAGCGCCCCGGCAATCCCGGTGACGGCGCCGGACAACACGAACACCAGGATCTTGAAGTGGCGGGTGTCATAGCCGATGGCCGAAGCGCGGGTTTCGTTTTCGCGAATCGCCATCAGCGTGCTGCCGAATGGAGAGGCGATCACCCGGCGGGCGCCGATGAAGATCAACAGGAACAGCACCGCGACAAACCCGTAGAACGCACGGGCGTCGGTCAGCGACAGCAGCACGGTGTCACCGATGCGGATTTCCGGGCGCGGCACGCTGAGCAGGCCGTTGTCGCCGCCGGTCCAGTCGCTCAGGGTGTAGGCGACGAAGTAGGCCATCTGGCTGAAGGCCAGGGTCAGCATCACGAAGTAAATGCCGGTGCGGCGGATCGCCAGGGCACCCACCAGGAAAGCCAGGAAACCACCGGCGACGGCGGCACCCAGCAGTGCGCTGAACAGCCCCAGTTGCAGGTGAATCATCAACAGCGCCGCGCAGTAGGCGCCGGCCCCGAAGAAGATGCCTTGGCCGAACGACAGCAGCCCGGTGTAACCCAGCAGCAGGTTGCAGGCGAGGGCGGCCATGGCGAATATCAGAATCTCGGTGGCCAGGGTCGCCGAGGGCAGAATCAACGGCAGGCCGATCAACACCGCGAGCACCAACAGCAGCATGTAGCGCGACTGGGTCTTGGCGAACGGCAGGGGATTTTTCTCGCTCATGTCAGGCTCTCCCGAACAGGCCGTAAGGACGCACCAGGATCACCACGGCCATTGCGCCGTAGATCATCAGGCTCGCGCCCTGGGGCCAGAGTGTGGTCATCAGGCTTTGCACCACGCCGACCAGCAGGCCGCCCACCAGTGCACCGCTGAAGGAACCCATGCCGCCGATCACCACCACCACGAACGCCACGCCGAGGATTTCCGGGCCGACAAAGGGCTGGGCGCCGCGCAACGGGGCGAACAGCACACCGGCCACACCGGCGAGGGCCACGCCGAGGGCGAAGGTCATGGAGAACAGGCGGAAAATGTTGGTGCCCAGCAGGGACACGGTTTCCGTGCTTTCACTGCCGGCCCGCACCAGGGCGCCGAAGCGCGTGCGTTCCAGCAACAGCCACAGGCCCAGGCCGACGAGGCCGGAGAACACTATCAGGAACAGGCGGTAGTAGGGGTAGACAAAATCGCCCACCACCAGCACCCCGCGCAGCAATTCCGGTACGGCGACGCTCTTGCCCACCGGGCCCCAGATCATCACGCTGGCTTCCTGGATGATCAGGGCAATCCCCAGGGTCACCAGAATCTGGAACATGTGCGGCAAGTGATAAATCCGCTGGATCAATAATCGCTCGATCACCCAGGCCAGCGCGGCCACCACCAGCGGCGCGATCAGCAGTGCCAGCCAGAAGCTGCCGGTGAGGCTGACGGCGGTGTAGCAGATGTAGGCGCCCAGCAAAAAGAACGCACCGTGGGCGAAGTTGACGAAGTTCAGCAGGCCGAAAATGATCGTCAAGCCGACCGCGATCAGGAAGTAGATCATCCCAAGGCCCAGGCCGTTGAGAATCTGGAACAGGTAAAGATTAAGCATGCAGGAACCCTCGGCAGGTGGCCGCATGAGCGGCCCTGCGCTGTGTCACCATTAGATTTTCAGCGGATCAGCCGAGCACGCAGCCCGTGGCTTCCACCGGCGGGAACGACTGGCCGGAGCTGAGCACCTTGGCCAGATCGTCCTTGTCGGCCATGTCGCCTGCGGCCTTGCCCACCAGCAGGTAGTAGTCCTTGATCACCTGATGGTCGCCGGCGCGGATCGACTCCTTGCCGGTGGGGCCTTCGTAGCTCAGGCCCTGCATGGCTTTGGCCACGGTCGGCCCGTCGAAACTGCCGGTGGAGATGATGGTTTCGAGCATGACCTTGGTGCTGATGTAGTCGGCGGCCAGCGGGTAGGTGGGGTTGATGCCGTATTTGGCCTTGGTGAGTTTCACCAGGTCACGGTTGAGCGGGGTGTCGACCTGATGCCAGTACTGAGCGCCGAGGTACACACCTTCCAGTACGTCACTGCCCAGCTCCTGGAACTGGTCGAGGCCGGCGGACCACACCAGCAACACTTTCATGCGCTCCTTGATACCGAAGTTCACCGCCTGGCGCAGGGTGTTGGACGACTGGCTGCCGAAGTTCAGCAGCACCAGCACGTCGGGTTTGGCGGCGATGGCATTGGTCAGGTAGCCGGAGAACTCCTGCTCCTGCAGCGAGTGGTAGCTGTTGCCGGCGTGTTCCAGGCCATGCTCGGCCAGCACCGATTTGGCGCCTTCGAGCAGGGCTTCGCCGAACACGTATTGCGGGGTGATGGTGTACCAGCGCTTGGCGTCGGGCAGCAGCTTGATTAGCGGCACGAGGGTCTCGCGGATCGCGCCGTAGGTCGGCACCGACCAGCGGAACGTGGCGCTGTTGCAGTCCTTGCCGGTGACTTCATCGGCGCCCACCGGGGTCATGAACACGCCACCGGCCTTGCTCACTTCCTTGGCCACCGCGAGTGCCGAAGACGACAGGGTACAGCCCTGGAAAAAGCGTGCGCCGTCCTGCTGGATCGCTTCCTGGACTTTACGCACGGCCTTGCCGGCGTTGCCTTCGGTGTCGATCACTTTGTAGACCAGCGGGCGGCCGAGTAACTCGGGATGCTGTTCCACCGCGAGGCGTGAACCCATGTCGGCAAATTTGCCATAACTGGCAAAGGCGCCAGACATGGACTTGAGGCCGTAAAAGGTAAAAGGCTCGGCGGCGAATGCAGAACGCACGCTCAGCGGGAGGCTGAGGGCGGCGGCTGCGGTGAGACTGGCTTTCAACAACGTACGACGCTGCATGGGGTGACTCCCTGGATTAGTTATTGGCAGGAGTGGCAATGGCGATACGGTGGAGCACGGCCTGTGGGCAGGCCTTTTATTGGTGGAGGGTGCGGCTTAGTGGTTGTGGTCGAACTCCAGTAGAAAGTGCGGGCTGACTTCACCTTCAAGGGCGGTCATGTGGTGTTCGGCGTCGCACATGTGTTCGTGCATCAGGCTGCGTACGGTGGCTTCGTCCTCGGCCCGGAAGGCGATCAGCAGTTGTTTGTGGTAGTCGAGGTTGGCGGCGTCGAATTGCTTGCGCTTGGGTTTGTAGGCTTTTTTCAGCACGACCAGGTCACGCAGCAGGTCGTTGAGGAATTGCGCCATGAAGCTCAGCAGCGGGTTGGGGCAGGCCTTGGCCAGCAGGTTGTGGAATTCCAGTTCGGCGATGCGTTGTTCGCGTTGGCCGGCTTCGCTGTCTTCGGGGGCGCTGCAGAAATCGACGTTGTCCTGGAGGGCGCGGTAGTCGTCTTCGCTCAGGCGGCCCAGGACCGAGACGGCGAGTTCGACTTCGATGACTTTGCGCAGCTGGTAGACCTGTTGGCCGTCCAGGTGCTGGAAGTGCAGGTAGTTGCGCAGGGCGCGGCTGGCGGGTTCGGTGCCGGCCTGGT
Source organism: Pseudomonas sp. F9001 (assembly GCF_013385435.1). Taxonomy (NCBI): domain Bacteria; kingdom Pseudomonadati; phylum Pseudomonadota; class Gammaproteobacteria; order Pseudomonadales; family Pseudomonadaceae; genus Pseudomonas; species Pseudomonas sp. F9001. Next base: position 544 of record NZ_JACAPX010000059.1, on the reverse strand, counting down.
TGAGATAGGCGCCGCCGCTGGGGCCGGTGCGGGTGTTGACCAGGCCTTCGACTTCCAGCGCCTTGAGGGCTTCGCGGGCGGAGCCTTTGGAGCACTGGAAGCTTTCCATCAGTTCGCGTTCGGTGGGCAAGCGGTCGCCGGGCTTCAGGGCGTCGGTGACGATGGAGCGTTTGACCGACTCGACGATCACGTCGGAGAGCTTCTGGCGTTTGCGGCGCAGCGGGCGGCTTAGCATGGTGTTTGATTGATCCTATTAATGCGGATTAATAGTACTTAATAGGGGTTTGGGGTGGGGCGTCAACGGAGGGGGTCGCTTTTGGTTTGGATGGGTCGTAAATGGAGTGGGTGTGCATATCCGTTATTTGGGTGATGGCTTGTATTGGTTCCGCTCTTACAGCGGCTCACTTTTGAACAGCGCAAAAGTAAGCAAAACGCTCTTGCCCCACCACTCGGCTCCTCGCTTAGGCTCGGAGTGCCCACTCCGGCTTTGGACCGTGGGCCGCCGTCATGGGCCATCCTTGGCCCAGGACGGCTAACCCGGCGT